>NZ_JBFRER010000027.1:0-123185 GCF_052114405.1 Streptomyces sp. M-16
GGGCGTGGGCGCGGTGGGCCCTGGCCGCCTGCGTGGCGGTGGCGGCCGGGCTGGGCGGGGTCGCGGCCTGGCAGTACCAGCGGGCGGACGTCGCGCGGCAGCAGGCACGGGCGGCCGAGGCCCGGGAGGCCGCGCTGGCCGGGGTGCTGTCCGCCCCCGACGCCCGGCTGGCGTCCGGCCGGATCGCGGACGGCGGTACGGGGACGGTGGTGCTCTCCCGCGAGCGGGACCGGGCGGTGTTCGTGCCCTCCGGGATGGCGGCGCCCCCGGCGGGGCGGGTCTACCAGCTGTGGTTCGCCGGTCCGGGCGGCGGCATGCGCCCGGCGGGCCTGATGGATCCCGGGCGGCCCGACGCCCCGGCCCTCCTGGCGGGCCGGGTGCGCGGAGCCACCGGGATCGGCGTCACCGTGGAGCCCGAGGGCGGTTCCGCCGCCCCGACGACGAACCCGCTGGTCCTGCWGGCCCTGCCCGGCACCCGGACCACCTAGCCGGTTCCGCCGGTTCCGCCGGTTCCGGCCGCTGCGACGTCCGGCGCGCAACCGTGGAAGGGTGGAGAGGTACCGGCTCCGCGCGGCGGCACGTGCTCGCCGCGAGCGTGGGGACCGGGCCATGCGCACGGCGATGTGCGTACGGAGGTGAACGCCGATGGGACCCGTGGGGCAGACGCGCGGCGCCCGCCGGCTGTGGTCGGCCGGGGCCGTCGCCGGGCTCGTGTCGGCGTTCGCCGGACTGACGGTCGCGGAGCTGGCGGCGGTGGCCGTCCGGCCCGAGGCGGCCCCGCTCACCGCGGTCGGCGGGGCCGTGGTGGACCGTACGCCCGCGGCGGTCAAGGAATGGGCGATCCGCACCTTCGGCACCGCCGACAAGCCGGTGCTGACGCTCGGGATCACGTTGGTGCTGGCGGTGCTCGCCGCAGCGACGGGCGTCCTCGCCGTACACCGGCTCCGTACGGGCCTGGTGCTCGCCGGCGCGGTGGGCGTGCTCGGGGCGGTGGCGGCGCTCGGCCGGCCCGAAGYCACCTGGCGGGACGCCCTGCCGTCGCTGGCGGGCGGGGCGGTCGCGGCCGGAGTGCTGTACCTGCTGGTCACCACCCTGCGACGGCCCCGCCCCGCGCCGGGGCGGCCCGGTGGCACCTGGCCCATGGACCGACGGGGCTTCGGCCGGATCGTGGCGGCCACGGTCACGGCCTCGGCGGTGGCCGGACTCGCCGGGCGCCGTCTCGGGGCCCACGGCTCGGCGCGGGCCACCGCCTCCCGGGCGGACCTCGCTCTGCCGCCGCCGGCCGTCCCCGCGCCGCCCGTACCCRCCGGGGCGGACCTGCGGATCCCCGGCCTCTCCCCCTTCCTCACCCCCAACGGGGACTTCTACCGCGTGGACACCGCCCTGGTCGTCCCGCGCGTGGACGCCGCCACCTGGCGGCTGACGCTCCGCGGGGACGGGGTCGCCAAGCCGCTGAGCCTGGACTTGCGGGCCCTGCTCGCCCGGCCGCTCGTCGAACACGACGTGACCCTGACCTGCGTCTCGAACGAGGTCGGCGGCCCGTACGCGGGCAACGCCCGATGGCTCGGCGTCCGCCTGGCCGACCTGCTGCGCGAGGCGGGGGTGCGCCCGCCCTCCGAGGGCGGCCCCGCCGACCAGCTGGTGGCCCGCTCCGTCGACGGGATGACCATCGGAACGCCCGTCGAGACCGTCATGGACGGCCGGGCCGCGCTGCTCGCCGTCGGGATGAACGGCGCGCCGCTCCCCTTCGCGCACGGCTTCCCGGTCCGGATGGTCGTACCGGGCCTGTACGGGTACGTGTCCGCCTGCAAGTGGCTGACCGAGCTGCGCCTGACCACCTTCGCCGCCTTCGACGCGTACTGGGTCCGGCGGTCCTGGGCGCAGCAGGCCGCCGTCAAGACGCAGTCGCGGATCGACACCCCGCGTCCCTTCGGCCGGGTGTCACCCGGGCGGGTGATGGTGGCCGGGGTGGCGTGGGCGCAGCACCGGGGCATCTCCCGGGTGGAGGTGCGGGCCGACGACGGCCCGTGGCTCCCGGCCCGGCTGGCGGCGGCCGACGGCGTCGACACCTGGCGGCAGTGGGTGTGGCCCTGGGACGCCGTTCCCGGCGGGCACACGCTCCAGGTCCGGGCCACGGACGGCTCGGGCCGGACCCAGACGGGCACGCGCTCGGGCACCCTCCCGGACGGGGCGACGGGCTGGCACACGGTGACCGTGGACGTCCGCTCGCTGTGATCCGGGGCCGGCCGGGGACCGCGGCGGGTCCGCCCCGGCGCCCGCGCCGACACGGCGCGGGCCCGCGCCCGCGGTCCCGCGGGCGCCGTACATTGAGGGTCCCGTCAGGACGTCATCCGCCTGCCGTCCCCGCCCCTCCCGCACGTCAGGAGCCGACGCCGTGGAGCTGACCAGTACCGCGTTCCTCGTCACGCTGATCGCGGTCACGGCGCTGGCCGTCCTCCTGGCGCTGCTGCTGTGGAACCGGGTCCCGGGGCCCGCTCCCGTGCGGTGGACGGCACGGGTGCTGATGATCGGGCTGTGCCAGCTGACGGCGATCTGCGTGGTCGCCGCGTGGATCAACGGCAGCTTCGGGCTGTACGCCTCCTGGGACGACCTGCTGGGCACCGGGAACGGTGAGGAGGCCTCCGCGATGACGGGGCCGCCGGTCGGCCGGGCCAAGTTCACGCAGGGCGGCGACGGCACGCTCAGCACGTACGTCCGCGGCAGTCACTCGAAGCTCGCCGGGCAGGTGATCGTGTGGACTCCCCCGGCGTACGACGCCCCGGGGGCGGACCGGACCCGGTTCCCCGTGGTGATGCTGCTGCACGGCTATCCGGGTACGCCGCGCTCCTGGATGGACCTGGGGTCGATGCCCGGGGCGCTGGAGCGGCTGGTCCAGCTCGGGGCGGCGCGCCCGTTCATCCTGGTGATGCCGGAGATCTATCCGGGCGGGGTGAACACCGACTGCAGCGACACCCCGCAGCGCAAGATCGCGACCTGGCTCGCCCGGGACGTGCCGGACCTGGTCGCGAAGAACTTCCGTACGCTGCCCGAGCCGAAGGGGTGGGGGCTGATGGGCGTCTCGACCGGGGCGTTCTGCGCGGCGAAGCTGCCGTTGCAGTACCCGAAGGTGTTCCGGGCGGGCGCGGCCCTGGACCCCGATCCGCTGACCGGGGACGCGGGGGTGCTGGCCGATCCCGGGCTGCGCGAACGCAACAGCCCGGCCTGGCTGCTCGGGCACACGAAGGGTGCGGACGCCGGGCTGTTCCTGGCCACCTCCGCCCAGGACAAGGAGAGCCCGCCGGGGCAGCTGGCGGAGTTCGCCCGCGCGGCGCGGGGCACCGGGGTGCGGGTGAAGACGCTCGTCCGCCCGGCCGGCGGGCACAACTTCCAGACGTGGAGCGGGATGTACCCCGACGCGCTGGGGTGGCTCAGCACCGAACTCTCCGCGCCCGCACCCGCCTCGTAGCAGGGCGGCACGGGACCCCGGCCGCCGCCCGCCCGGGTCAGGCCAGGCGGACCGGGAGCGCCTCGACGCTGTTGCCGATGAAGCTGCGCTGGTGCGGGAGCCCGGCCTCGGGGACCGCCAGGTCCAGGCCGGGGAAGCGGGTGAAGAGGCGTTCCAGGGCGATGGTGGCCTCCAGCCGGGCGAGGGGTGCGCCGACGCAGTAGTGCGCGCCGTGGCCGAAGGAGAGGCTGCGGGCGGCGGTGGGCCGGGTCAGGTCGAAGCGGTCGGCGTCCGGGCCGTGGAAGGCCCGGTCGCGGCCGGCCGCCGTGTAGCCGGCGAGGACGGGGGTGCCCTGCGCGATGACGGTGCCGGCGACGGTGAGGTCGCGGGTCGGGTACCGGAAGGGGAACCAGCTGACCGGCCCGTCCCAGCGCAGGGTTTCGTCCACCACGTCCGACCAGCTCGCCTTGCCGTCCATGACCAGGGCGAGCTGGTCGCGGTGGGTGCACAGGGCGCGGACGGCGTTGCTGATGAGGTTGAGGGTGGTCTCGTGGCCGGCGACGAGCATCAGCCGCATGGTGCCGATGAGTTCGGCCTCGCTGAGCCGGTCCCCGTCCTCGTCGCGAGCGGCGATCAGGGCGCTGGTGAGGTCCTCGCCGGGGGCGGCGCGGCGGGCGGCGGCGATGGTGGCGATCAGTTCCACCAGCTCGCGCACGGCGGCCATCACCTCGGCCGGGGCGATGTCGGTGGCGATGATGACGGTGTTGGAGAGGTGGTGCAGGCGGCCGCGGTGTTCGGGGTCCACGCCGAGCAGTTCGCAGATGACGCTCATCGGCAGCGGCAGTGCGAAGTGCGTGCGCAGGTCGGCGACCCCGTCGGCGGATCCGGCGGCGGCCGCGGCGAGGTCGTCGAGGAGGCCGTCGGCCAGTTCCTCGACGCGCGGGCGCAGCCGCTCCACCTGACGGGCCGTGAAGGCGTTGCCGACGAGGGAGCGCAGGCGCCGGTGGTCGGCGTCGTCGGCGGTGTGCATGCCCTGGGCGTTGGCGAAGACCCGCAGGGGCCAGTCGGCGGGGATGCTGCCGTCGTGGAGGGCGGGGAAGTGGCGGGCGTCCTTGGCCACGTCGGGGTGGGCGAGGAACTCCTTGAGCGCCTCGTGTCCCAGGACGACGGCGCCGGGCACCCCGCCCGGGAGGACGACCTCCGCCACGGCGCCCTCGGCGCGCAGCCGGGCGTTGAGCGCGTGCGGGCAGCCGCCGGCGGGGTCGATGACGTGCCGGGGGGAGGTGTGCGGCGACAAGGCGGTCTCCTGGTCAGATGGACGACTACCGGCCAACAGTGCGGCCTGAAGGGGCCGTTGTTCAAGCGGTGCGCCCGGTTCGTCCGGGATGGGAACCGGCGCGACGCGCCGACGGGCGCCCCGCACGTCGCGCTCTGCGGGACGCCGTCCCGCGCGGGCCGCGCGGTGGCGCCGCCGGCCGGCGACGCGCCCCCGGAATTCCGCTGTACGCATGCCGCGTACAGCGTCCGCAGACGGCTAGGGTGGGGGCATGTCCCCATCAGAGCAGCAGTCCCCCGTCCCCGTCCCCTCCGTCTGGGCCAGGCCGCGCCGCCAGAAGGAGCAGGCCTCGCTCAGCCAGGAGCAGATCGTCGCGGCGGCGGTGCGACTGCTCGACGCCGAGGGCATCGAGGCGCTGAGCATGCGCAAGCTCGGCGCCGAGATGGGCACGGCCGCCACCTCCCTCTACCGGCACGTGGCCAACAAGGACGAGCTGATCGAGCTGGTCGTGGACGAGGTCTACGGCGAGCTGGAGCTCCCGGAGGCCGGCGGTCCGGACGGGTGGCGCGCCTCCCTCTCGCACAGCGGGCACAGCCTGCGCGACATGGTCCTGCGCCACCCCTGGGTGGCCTCGGTCCTCGGCCAGGTGGGACTGGCCCACCTGGGCCCGAACCTGATGCGGATGTCCGAGCGGATGCTGCGGCTGGCCCGGACGGCCGGCTTCCCGCCCGGCGAGGCCGACCTCGCCATGAAGGCGGTCATCTCCTACGTCATCGGCGCCACGACCAGCGAGGCCTCCTACCTCTCGCTGCTCGCCCGCAGCGGCATGAGCGAGGCCGACTGGCTGCGGTCCCTGGCCCCGGCGGGCCGCCAGGCCCTCGACGAGCACCCGCTGACGCAGGACCACTACGCCACCCAGCGGGAACAGGACCCGGCGCGGCTGCGCGAGGAGAACTTCGACTACGGGCTCCAGCGGGTCCTCGACGGCCTGGCGACCCGGATCGACCGCGGCTGACCGGGCGCGGCGGGCGACCGGGCGCACGGTCGGCGGCCGGTCCGGGACACGGTCGGCGGCCGGTCCGGGGCACGGTCGGCGGCCGGTCCGGGGCACGGTCCGCACCCCACCCGACGGGCGGTCCGCGCCCCACCCGGCCCTACGGGAAGGTCAGTTCGCGGCCCTCGCCGAGCGGGGCGAAGAACCGCTCCACCGAGGCCGGCCGCACCTGGACCAGAGACGCCGGGGACCAGCGGGGACGGCGGTCCTTGTCGATCACCTGCGCGCGGATGCCCTCCACCAGGTCCGGCACGGACAGGGCGGCACTGGAAACCCGGTACTCCTGCTCCAGGACCCGCTCCAGGGAGTCCAGCGCACGGGCCCGGCGCAGCGCGGCGAGGGTGGCCTTGAGGGCGGTGGGGGACTTGGCGTGCAGGGTCTGGGAGGCCTCACGGGCCGCGGGCAGGCCGGTGCCGAGCAGCCGGGAGTGGATCTCCTCGACGGTGTCGGCCGCGTAGCACCGGTCGATCCACTCCCGGTCGGCGGCGAGTTCGCCCGAGGAGGGGGCGGGGAGGGCGTAGCGGGCCACGACCTTGTCGGCGGGGGCGCCGTCGGTGCCCTCCGTGAGGTCCCGGACGAGTTCCGGCAGGAAGTCCGAGGGCACGTAGTGGTCGGCGAGCCCGCACAGCAGGGCGTCGGCCGCGCCGACCGCGGTGCCGGTCAGGGCGAGGTGGGTGCCGAGTTCGCCGGGGGCCCGCGAGAGCAGGTAGGTCCCGCCGACGTCGGGGACGAAACCGATGCCGGTCTCGGGCATGGCCACGCGGGAGCGTTCGGTGACGATGCGGACGCTGCCGTGGGCCGAGAGCCCGACGCCACCGCCCATCACGATGCCGTCCATGAAGGCCACGTAGGGCTTGGGGTAACGGGCGATGCGGGCGTTGAGCCGGTACTCGTCGCGCCAGAAGTCGAGGGAGCCCGTGGTCCCCGCCTTCGCGTCCGCGTGGATGGCCCGGATGTCACCGCCCGCGCACAGGCCGCGCTCCCCGGCGCCGCGGATCATGACGTGGTCCACTGCGGGGTCCTGCTCCCAGGCCGTGAGCGCCTCCGCGATCCGCAGCACCATGGGGTGCGTGAGGGCGTTGAGGGCCTTGGGGCGGTTGAGGGTGACCACCCCCGCGCGGCCCTGGGTCTCGATCACAACGGTGTCGTCTTGGATCATCACACCGGTCAGTATGTCGTCTCGACGGTACAGAGAAGATCATTTCCGATGATCTCGATGATCTTTCGGGATGTGCGGCGGTCTGGGGGGTGTGCGGCCGGTTCGCGCCACCCCGCTCACGACGGGTGGGCGGCGGGCTTGTGTCCGAAGGCGCGCCCCAAGACGTCGGTGAAGGCGCTCGCCGAGGACCGGCCGCAGCGGTGCGCGACCGCCGTCGGGGGTGCGCCGTCGGCCGGCGGCCGCAGTGTCCGGTGCGGCCTCAGCTGGGTGCGCCACTGCGGGAAGGTCACACGCGGCTCGGCGCGGAACAGCCGGCCCCGGGGCGGCTCGACCGCCCCGCTCCCACCCGGTGGCACGCCGGACGCGCCGGGCGCACCGGGCCGCGCACCGGCTGTTTTCGGCCCGGCGGTTCTTCCGCGTCACCCGGCGTCCGTCGGAAGCGGGACCGCCCCGCCGGGGGTGATCCCCGGTCGGTGACGTCGGTCGATCCAGTGAATACGGACCGTCCTTCGCCCGTTCCTCCGTCCGGCGTGGAGCCCGTGGCCGCCGGACGACCGCCGGCACGCCGCCCGGGCCCGCGGTCGCCGACCGCCACCCGGCCAGATCATCAGTCTTCCTTGCAAGTTTCCCTGTCGTTCCCTACGGTCGGCGTATGACATCGCCACCGGAGCCGCGCGACGGGGTGCACGACATCGCCGAGGAGCTCCAGCTGGCCCTGGGCATGCTGGTGCGCCAGATACGGGCGGCGGCGGGAGGAGACATCAGCCTGTCGCAGATGTCCGTCCTCAAGCGGCTCGACCGGCTCGGCGCGGCCACCGCGGCCGATCTCGCGCGGGCCGAGAGGATCCGCCCGCAGTCCGTCATCGCCACCCTGAACTCCCTGCGGGCCGAGGGGTACGTCACCCGGACCCCGCACCCCACCGACGGGCGCCGGCTGCTCGTCTCCCTGACGGACCGGGGGCGCGCCCTGGTGCGCGAGCGACGCGAGGCCGGGCACGGCCGGATCGCCGAGCTGATGGCGGGTCGGCTGACCGCCGAGGAGCGGCGGCTGCTGGCCGAGGCCGTGCCGCTGCTGCGCCGCCTGGCGGAGGACTGACCTGCCCTCCCCCGACGGGGCTCCGCCGCCCACCCGTCCCCGAACCCCTGCGAACAGCGACCGAGGAGTCCGAACATGACCGTCTCGCCCACCCCCTCCACCCTGACCCTGGACTCCGGCACCGCGCTGGTGCTGATCGATCTCCAGCGGGGCATCCTGGGCATGCCGACCGTCCGCCCCGGCGCCGAGATCCTCAAGAACGGCATCGCGCTCGCCGAGGCCTTCCGCGCCCACCGGCTGCCGGTGGTCCTGGTCAATGTCGCCTGGTCGCCCGACGGCGGCGACCTGCCCACCACCGACGTCGACACCCCCGGCCCGGCCACCGCCCCGCCGCCGGCGTTCTCCGAGATCCCGGACGAGCTGGCCGCCCTGGGCGACGTACGGGTCACCAAGCGCCACTGGGGCGCCTTCACCGGGACCGAGCTCGACCTCCAGCTGCGCCGCCGCGGCATCCGCCGGATCGTGCTGGCGGGCATCTCGACCAGCATCGGCGTCGAATCCACCGCCCGTACCGCCTGGGAGCACAGCTACGGGCTGGTCTTCGCGGAGGACGCCACCGCCGACCTCGACGCGGCGTCGCACGCCCACTCCTTCGGCAAGATCTTCCCCCGCCTGGGCCGGGTCAGCTCCACCGGCGAGATCATCACGGCACTGGACGCTCTGGGCTGAGCCCGTCCGCCGGCCAGGGCACCTCCAGCCAGACGCACTTGCCGAGCGCTCCGGGCCGCGAACCCCAGGCCCGGGCCAGCCGTTCCACGATCAGCAGCCCGTGGCCGCCCGGCCGGGCCGGGTCCGACGGGAGCCCGTGCCCGCCGGGCTCCGGCGGTGCCGGATTGGTGTCGGTCACCTCGATGCGCAGCCGCTCGTCCGTACGGTCCAGCACCAGCGCACCGGGCCCTCCGCCGTGCAGGCAGGCGTTGGCCACCACCTCCGAGACCAGCAGGAGGACGTCCTCCGCCGCCTCCCGTACGGCCTCGCCCTCGGCCGGCAGCCACTGCCAGGCGGTCAGCGCCCGGCGGGTGAACTCACGGCTGCGGCTGACGGGGTCCGGGAGCCCGTCGAGGACCAGGAGCCAGTTCCGGTCCGCCGACCCGCGCTGCCCCATGACCCTTCGCTCCCTCTCGCTAAGAATGGTCCGGCCGCAACGCCCCCGCCACGTCCACGTGGACCGGGAAGACGCCGTCGGCGCCGGTGATGCGGAACATCCGGGCGACCGGCCCGCTCAGCCCGGCCAGTTCCAGCCTGCCGCCGGCCTCCTGGACCGAGAGCCGGGCGTGCAGCAGGGCGTTCAGTCCGGTGGAGTCGCAGAAGTCCAGCCGTGCCATGTCGACGACCATCCGGCCGCCCGGCACGACCGCCGCCTCCAGGGCCTCGCGCAAGGGCGCGGCCGTGTCGTGGTCGAGCTCACCGGTGAGCGTGAGGACGGTCACCCCGTCCACCGCGCTCACCGCGACGGCGAACCGCCCGTCCTCCGTTTCCGGCACCATCCGGCATCACCTTCCGTCCTGCTGGATCTACGCCTGCCCGGGTCCGGCCGATCCATGCACGGCTCCGGACGACCGCTGCCCCGGCCCCGGGCCGGTGCCCGGACACGGGCATCGTGACACGGCCGGCGTCCCCCGCCGACGCCATTCGGCCGCGAATGCATCCGACCGGCGCCGGGTTGCGTTCACCGGCCTTTTCCGTTCTCTCCCTCCGCGGATCGAACCAGGGCCCAAGGTCCCGGATATCTCGGGCCTTCCACCACCCTTGACCAGGTACTCGGCCTCTTCCATTCCACCGATCGGCCTATTGTCCGGCGCCCCCCCGAAAAGGGAGGACACCAGCCGCACGGCCTTTATCCGCGTACGGACGGCAGGGTTTTCCCGACGACGGACAGGGGGCTTCCGGACCAGCTCACACCAGTTCGGGCTGCGCCTCGCGCCGCGGTTGCGGAAGGTCCACCGAGGCGGCCTCGCGCTCCCAGAGCCTGGTGGTCCGTACGTAGCCGTAGATCACCGAGGCCATCGACAGGATGATCAGCGGCCCGAAGAGCCAGGGAAGCCCGGCCATCTCCACCGACAGGTAGCGGTACGAGGCCAGGAGCGCGGCGAAGACCGCGGCGCCGTAGACCACCAGCCGGGTCGCCGACCGGTCCCAGCCGTGGTCGATCGCGCGCAGCGCCGCCTCGATGGTGAGCGTGAAGACCACGCCGGCGACGATGTCCGCACCGTAGTGGTAGCCGAAGCCCAGGGTCGCGCCGAGGGTGGCGATCAGCCAGAACGTGCCGGCCCAGCGCAGCGCCCGGGGGCCCCTGCGGGAGTGGATGAAGATCGCGGTGGCCCACGCCGTGTGCAGACTGGGCATGCAGTTGCGCGGGGTGATCTCGTCGAAGGGCATCGGGACCGGGGTGCCGAGCGGCGGCGGCGTGTTCGGCCACAGGTCGGCGAGCGCCCAGTGCCCGCCGTCGGCGCCGTAGGCGAGGATCGGTCCGACCACCGGGAAGATCATGTAGATGCCCGGGCCGAGCAGGCCTATGACCAGGAACGTGCGCACCAGGTGGTGGCCGGGGAAGCGCCGCTCGGCGGCCACGTTGCGCAGCTGGTACAGGGCGACGCCGACCGCGGCCACCGCGAGCTGGATGTACACCCATTCGAGGACGTGGTGGCCCACCGAGCCGGTGGCCTCCACGATCCGGCCCGCCAGCCACGACGGGTTGCCCAGTGCGTGATCGGCGGTCGCCACGTACTGGTCGAGCACCATCGGGCGGGTCTTGGACGTGATCAGCAGCCAGGTGTAGCCGGTCTTGCGGCCTGCCACCAGCAGCAGGGCCAGTCCGACGCCCTTCAGCAGCAGGGCCCGCTCCCGGCCGGTGCGGCGCGTGACGGCGATGACGGCACAGCCCAGGGTCACCCACAACGCGCCGTTGCCGGCCATCATCTGGGCGCCCACCATGCTGCGCACGATCCAGAAGACGAGGTCGATGCCGACCGCGGTGCCGAGCGCGATGAACCGCTCCCGCCAGGTGAGCACCACCATCATCAACGCCATGCTGACGTACAGCACCGTCCCCGACCTGGGGGCGAAGATCACCTCTTGCGCCTGGCTGGTGATCGGTCCCGGCTCACCGTAGTGGCGCGCGGCGACCTCCAGGGCGATGAGGAATCCCAGGGCCACCACACTGACCGCGGCCCACAGCATGACGCGTGGTCGACGCCATGCGGCGACCCTGGAGTCGCCGCCCGTTCGCGAAAACGCTCGCGCAATCGTAGATATCAATTTTCAACCGATTTATATGTTTTCCAACGCCGTCGTTGTGAGCTCGAACATGTTAACGGAAAGGGTGGGTTTCACTGATGACGGGCTGGACGTCAAGTGAACGCTTGCCCGATCGGGCAAGGGTTCGGAGAGGGCCGGCACGCAGGGCTTCGCCGGCGCCGCCCGGAGCCCGGCGGCGGCATGCCGCGTCGATCAGCGCGGGGCCACCCAGCTCGGCACCCAGGTCCCGGCGGTGTCGCGGGCGGGGCGCGTGGCGGCGAGGTGGGCACGGAGGGCGGCCAGCGCCGGGTGGGGGTTGTCGCGGTGCCAGAGGAGCGAGTGCGGGTAGACGGGGGTCGGGTCGGTCACCGGGACGCGGCGCAGGCCGTGGCCGGCGGGCCAGACGACGCGCGTGTGCTCGCCCATGAAGGTGGCCAGGGCCGGGGTGTCGGCGACCGTGTCGAGGAGTGCGTCGGAGCCGAAGTTGGGGCCGGTCGCCTCGATGGTGAGGCCGAACCCGGCGGCGAGGTCGTCGTAATAGGCCCCCCACTCGGTACCGGGGACGATGCCGGGCATCCAGATCCGGTGCCCGGCGAGTTGCGCGAGGGCCACCGACCGGGCGCCCGCCAGGGCGTGGGCCGGGCCGGTGAGCAGTTGGAGCGGCTCGTCGAGCACCCGGACGGACTCGATGTCCTCGGGGAGGGGCCGGCCGGGCACCCCGACGGCGCGGAATGAGGCGTCGATGGCGCCCGAGCGGAGGGCGGCGACGGCCGTCTCGATGTCGAACAGCATCAGCACGTCGAGCTCGATGTCGGGGTGCGCGCGGTGGAAGTCGCGCATCATGCCCGAAGGCGCGACCCGTGAGGCGATCACGTCGACGCGCAGCGGACGCCGGCCGGGGCGCACGGACGCGACCGCGCGCTCGGCGACGCGCAGCAGCTCGCGCGCGTGGGGCAGGAACGCCTGCCCGTCGATGGTGAGCTCCGCACCGCGCGCGGTGCGGGTGAACAGTCGTACGCCGAGGTCGCGCTCCAGCACGGCGATGCGTTTGGAGACCGCCTGCTGGGTGACCGCCAGCCCGGCGGCGGCCTCCTGGAACCRCCCCGCCTCGGCGGCGGCGACGAAGGTCCGGATGGTGTCGAGGTCCATGCCGAGACCCTATGCCCACAACCAGTGGTTGTGGGGAGGTAGCCCTCTGGTTGTTTGACCCCGTGTGCGGCCCTGGCCTTTGATGCTTCCGATCGCGGATCGGTTGTACGGGCGGAGCGAGGGGAGGGGTCGGGCATGGGCAGCGGGCACCGGCTGGGACGGCGGTTCGGGTGGCTCTGGGGGGCGTACGGGACGAGCGCGCTCGGCACCTGGCTCGCCTTCGGCGCGTTCCCCCTGATCGCCGTGCGGGAGCTGCACGCCGGTCCGGCGGAGGTCGCCGCGCTCTCCTCCGTGGGGGCCGCGGTGGGCGCGGCGGTGGCGGTGCCGCTCGGCCCGTGGGTGGAGTTCCGCCGCAAGCGGCCGGTGCTGATCGCGATGGACCTGGTGCGGTGCGCGGCGCTCCTGACGGTCCCCACCGCCTTCGCGCTCGGCGTGCTCACCCTCCTTCAGCTCCTGCTGGTCTCGGCCGTCGTCGCGGCGGCCGACATCGGCTTCCGCGCCGCCTCCGGCGCGTACCTGAAGACGCTGCTGCCGGCCGGGGACCTGCTCGTCGCCAACGCCCGGTTCGAGTCCACGGCCTGGACGACCACGATCATCGGACCGCCGCTGGGCGGCGCGGCGATCGGGCTCCTCGGACCGGTGGCGACGGTGGTGGCCGACGCGGTCAGCTACCTGCTCTCGGCCCTGGGCATCCGCGCGATGGGCGGCCACGAGCCCCGGCCCGGACGCCGGGAGGAGGCCGGGCGCATGCGGGCCGGGGACCTGCTCGACGGCTGGCGGTTCATCCTCTGCGACGCGACGCTCCGGCCGCTGTTCTTCAACACCGCCCTGTTCAACGGCCTCGTGATGGCCACCCAGCCGCTCCTGGCCGTCCTGATGCTCGGCCCGCTCGGGTTCGCGCCGTGGCAGTACGGCCTCGCCTTCGCGGCGCCCTCGATCGGCGGCCTGCTCGGTTCGCGGCTGGCCCGACCGCTCGTCACCCGGTTCGGGCAGCACCGGGTCCTGGCGGTGTCCGGGACCCTGCGTGCGCTCTGGCCCGTGGGGCTGGCCTTCCTGGAGCCGGGCACCGGAGGGCTGCTGCTGGTGATCGGCGTCGAACTCGGTCTCATCTTCTGCTGCGGCGTCTTCAACCCCGTCCAGGCCACCTGCCGCCTCCAGCGCACCGCGACCGACCGGGTCGCCCGCACGCTGTCCGCCTGGGCGGTGACGACCAAGGCCTCGACCGCGCTCCTGACGGCCGTCTGGGGCGTACTGGGCACCCTGCTCGGGCCGCGCACGGCCATCGGCCTGGCCGGGGCGGTCCTGCTGGCGACCCCCCTGCTGCTCCCCCGCCGCACGACGGGCCTTCCCCCCGAGACGGAGCCGGCACCGCGACGGATGCTCTCGTAGGGCCGGCCGGCGCTGGTGTCCGGTACCGGTCGAGCGCTGGACTACCGCCGGGCCGTGGCGAAAGGAGGCCGGCGACCGGGCGGGCCCACTGGATCCTGGAGTTCCACCTCCTCGACCAGCGCCACGGCAACCCCGGCGTCCACACGGAACCGCTCGGTCTCACCTGAGCTCGCCGTCACGGCGTCCGGACCAGCATGGCGGCCAGCACCAGGCACAGGAGGGCGACGTACCCCGAGGCGTGGAGACGGTCCGCGATCCGCGGGGGCCTTCGGCGCAGGAGGACGACGACCGGGAGGGCCCCGAGGAGGAGCAGGGCGGCGGCACCGAGATCGACGGACCCGACGGCCGACACCCGCGTCGCAACGTCCGTCCCGTGGGCGACCGCGAGGAAGACCGCGCACGCCGGGGCACTGATACAGGCGGTGAGGGGGTTGGCCAGCGCAGCGGCGGTGCCCAACGACAGTCCCGAACGCCGCAGCAGCGGTACGGTCATGACGCTCCCTCCGACGCCGAGGAACGCGGCGGCGGCGCCGATGGGGACCCCGAGCGCGGCCGGGATCGCGAACGCCCCGGACCCGTCGGCGACACCACCACCGGCACCGGCACCGGCGGCAGGGCGCAGGAACCCCGGGCGCGCGAGCACGTCGGCGACGGTCACCGTCAGATAGGCCACGAACCCCCAGTGGATCAGCCAGGCCGGCGCGGAGCCCGCGACGACCGCACCACCGAGCCCCCCGACGCCGAGCAGGACCATCAGGAGGGCGGTACCCCGCAGACGGCGCAGAACCGGCCGGGGCGTGGCCGCGGTGGCCACCCCCGCGTTGACGACCATGACCAGCGACGAGGTCGCCACCGCGACGGTCGCCGCGGCCGGCCCCGCGGCGGCGTCCACCCAGACGATGACGGGGACCGTGACGAAGCCTCCCCCGAAGCCGAACACCACGGTGGTCAGACCGGTCAGGATCCCGACGGCGACAAGAACGAGAGCACTCATGGACCCCAGTCCAGTCGAGGAGCCTGTTCGCCGACGATCGACCGTCGATCCGACTCTTTCGAGTTTCGGCCATACCCTTCCCGTCATGCGCAACGTGCCCCTCGCGCGACTCGATCACCTCCCCGTCGAGGTGCTGCCGATCGCGACCGACTACCCGCCGGACTCCCTCCTCACCTGGCACGAGCACCGCCGGGCGCAGCTCCTGTACGCCGCGACCGGCACGATGCTCGTGGAGACCGACGACGGGGCGTGGACCRTTCCGGGCGAACGGGCGGTGCTCATCCCGCCCCGGATCCGCCACCGGGTGCGGATGCTGGACGTGCGGACCTCAAGCCTCTACATCGAGCCGTCGGCCGTTCCGTGGTGGCCCACCGCCTGCCGGGTCGTGGAGGTCCCGCCGCTGCTGCGGGAACTGTTGCTCGCCGCCGCCGACCTGGACGCGGACTACGCCACGGACGACCGCGACAGCGCGGTGATCGCGTTGATCCTCCTGGAGACGGCCGCGCTCTCCGAGGTTCCGCTGCATGTCGCCCTCCCGCACGAAGCGCCGTTCTCCCGGCTCTGCCGCGCATATCTCACCGGCCCCGACGTGGCGGTGAGCAACACCGACTGGGCGCGCGCCGCGGCGATGAGCGAACGCATGTTCACCCGGCGCTTCCGGCACCTGACGGGGACGAGCCCCGCGGCCTGGCGGTCCCGGGCCCGGCTGCTGGCCTCGATCCCCCTCCTGCGCCACCAGACCGTCACCGAAGTCGCGACCCTGCTCGGATATGCCTCCCCCGCGGCCTTCTCCTACGCCTTCACGCGCGCTTTCGGCACACCGCCGTCCTCCATGAGACGCCGCTGACCCGGCGCCGTCGTCCCCTGGGGTCGAGGTACGTGAGCCGGCCGCGTCGGGCAGGGACGCCGACGGTCGGCGCCGCCGCCAGGCGCGGGCCGGGGGCGGGCCGGGGGCGGGCCGGCCGGGGAACCGGGAGCGGGTCGCCTGCGTCCAAGCGGCGAGGAACAGCCGCGTCGCGAGGAGGCCGTCGGATGGGTGCGCGGACGACAGGGGCAGCCGTGCTGGGCGGCGTACTGCTGGTGGCGGCCGCCGGCTGCGGCGGCCCGGGCGCCCGGGCCACGGTCCACGGCTGTACGGGCACCGGGGACGCGGTCGCCCCGGAGGTGGTCGTCACCGCCTCGGACAACGGCCGCCGGATGTGCCTGCCGCTGCACGGCACCGTACGGATCTCCCTGCCCGATGCGGGTGCGGGCCGGCCGGGGGCGCCGGTAGGCCTGTCCGGGACGGCGCTGTCCTCGGTCTCGGACCACCTGTTCCGGGGCGTGTCGCCCGGCACGGCGGTACTGACCTCCGAAGTCCCGGCCTGTCCCGGGTCGCCCGCGCCGGGCACGGTCGAGTGCCTGGCGCTGACGGGTTGGCGGGTCACCGTCGACGTACGGTGACCCGCCGGTCCTTCGTGTGCCCTCGGGCAAGCGCAACCGCAGCGGATGGCCGCCTCTTCCAGCTGCTGCTCTCAGGGCTGGAGCGCGGCGCCGGTGTAGTTCTCCGCGAGTTCGGCGGCCGCATGGTGTGACCGGGCGATGCGTTCCAGTTGGGCGACCTGGAGGCGGGTGTCGAAGGACGAGTGCTCGGTCGGGGTGTGCAGGGTGCTGGTCATGAAGTACGAGAACTGCTCGGCTCGCCAGACGCGGCGCAGACAGGTGTCCGAGTAGGAGTCGAGGAGCGCGGTGTCCGCGTCTGCGTAGCGTGCGGCGAGGGCGGCGGCCAGGACGGTGACGTCGGAGGCGGCGAGGTTGAGGCCCTTGGCGCCGGTCGGGGGGACGATGTGGGCCGCGTCACCGGCGAGCAGGACGCGGCCCCAGCGCATCGGCTCCGTGACGGAACTCCGCATCGGGAGGACCGACTTCGCGGTGACGGGGCCGCGGGTGAGGCGCCATCCCGTATCGGCGCCGAGCCTCAGATCGAGTTCGTCCCAGATCTTCCTCTCCGGCCAGGCGGCGGGATCCTCGCCGTTGGGGACCTGTAGGTAGAGCCGGCTGACCTGCGGGGACCGCATGCTCGCGAGGGCGAAGCCGCGCTCGGAATGGGCGTAGATCAGCTCGTCGTAGACGGGCGGGGCGTCGGCGAGGATGCCCAGCCACGAGTACGGGTAGGTCCGTTCGTGGACGCGCATGACGCCGGCGGGAACGGCTCGCCGGACCACGCCGTGGTAGCCGTCACAGCCGATGACGTAGTCGCAGTCGAGGAGGCGTTCCTCGCCCTGATGCCCGTACCGGACGACGGGGCGGTGGGTGTCGGCCCCCTCGACCGCGTGGACCGGCGCATCGAAGTACAGCGGCGGTCCGTCCTCCAGCTGGAGCGCCACCAGGTCCTTGACGACCTCGGTCTGCGCGTAGACCCACACGCGGCGGCCGCCGGTCAGGGACGGGAAGTCGATGCGGTGGCGACGGCCGTCGAAGCGGAGTTCGATGCCGTCGTGCGGGATGCCCTCGCGGTCGAGCCGGTCGGCGGCGCCGGCTTCCCGGAGGGTGTCGACGGTGCTCTGTTCCAGGATGCCGGCGCGCTGGCGCTGTTCGACGTAGGCGCGGTCGCGGCTCTCCAGGACCACGCAGTCGACTCCGGCCCGGTGCAGCAGGCGGGCGAGGAGGAGGCCGGAGGGGCCGGCACCGACGATGGCGACCTGGGTGTGGCGGGGGTGGGTCATCGGAGGTCACTCCTCGGTGTGGGCGTCGTCGAGGACGCGCCGGGCTGTGGCGAAGGCGGAGTTGGCGGCGGGGACGCCGCAGTAGACGGCCGTCTGCAGCAGCACTTCGCCGATCTCGTCGGCGGTCAGTCCGTTGGTGAGCGCGGCCCGGACGTGCAGGGCCAGCTCCTCGTGGTGGCCCTGGGCGACGAGGGCGGTGAGGGTGACGCAGCTGCGGGTGCGCCGGTCGAGCCCCGGGCGGGTCCAGATCTCGCCCCACGCGTAGCGGGTGATGAAGTCCTGGAACGGGTCGGTGAAGGGGGTGCTGAGGGTGGTGGCCCGATCGACGTGCGCATCGCCGAGCACGGCCCGCCGGACCCGCTCCCCCGCCGTCCGGGGGAACGGGTGACCGAGGTGGGCGAGCAGCGCCGCGGTCACGGCGTCGGGCCGGTCGATGCCGGCGAGGTGGGCGGCGCCGGCGATCTCGGTGAGCCCCGCTCCGGGGATGCCGTCGGCGAGTTCGCGTGCGTGGGCGGGCGGGGTGGCGAGGTCGGCACGGCCGGCGACGACCAGTGTGGGTGCGGTAATCCCGGGCAGGTCGGCGCGCAGGTCGTGGACGGCGAGCGCATCGCAGCAGGAGGCGTAGGCCTCGGGGTCGGTGGAGGCGAGGTCGCAGAGGAGGGCCTTGCCGGCGAGGGTCCCGGCGGTGTGCGCCGGGTCGGCGAACCAGCGCGCGGCGGATGCCTCCGCGAGAGGTCCGGTGCCCTCCGCGCGGACCTGGGCGGCGCGCTGCCGCCATGCCTCCGGGTCGCCGAAGCGGGCGGAGGAGCAGACCACGGCCAGTGACGAGACGCGCTCGGGCCGGTGCACGGCGATGTGGGTGCCGATCGCGCCGCCGAGCGAGATGCCCGCGTAGTGGAAGCGCTGCCAGCCGTGGTGGTCGGCGAGGCCGAGCACGAGGTCGGCCAGGTCGGCGACGGTGGCGACGGCGACCGCCGACGAGGAGCCGTGGCCGGGCAGATCGAAGCGCAGGACGCGGTGGTGGCGGGCGAGGGCGGCCAGCTGCGGTTCCCAGACGGCCAGCGAGGTGCCGAGCGACGGGCCGAGGATCAGCGGGGCACCGTGGACCGGTCCGTCGAGCCTGTGGTGGAGCGGGGTCATGGGTGTTCCCGGGCGGAGTCGGAGAGCGCGCGGTCGACGAGTTGCGGGGCGCAGCCCAGATAGCGGGTGGGGTCGGCGAGGTCGCGCCAGTACGGCTCGGGGAGGTCGGCCAGCTCCGGCAGGTCGCGCAGCCGGCCGATGAGCGAGGTGCCGTGGCGGGCCCGGGCCGAGGCCCGGGTGACGAGCGACCGGGCCCGTGAGCTGCCGAGGTGGGGTGCGAGGGCGAGGGCGAGGCGTTCGGAGACGATCAGGTCGCCGGTGCGCGCGAGGTTGGCACGCATCCGTGCGGGGTGGGGGCGCAGGCCGGCCGTCAGGTCGGCGGCGCACCGGGCGGCGCCGCCGGTGATCCGCAGGGCCTCGCGGAGGGGCTGCCACTCGGCGTGCCAGGCGCCTGCGGGGCGTTCGTCCTCGGCTGCGAGCGATCCGAACAGTACGGAGGCGAGGGCGGGGACCTGGCGGGCCGCCGCGGCGATCAGGGTCGCGGAGACGGGATTGTCCTTGTGCGGCATGGCGGACGATCCGCCACCGGCCGCCTCGCTCACCTCACCGGTCTCCGTGCGCGCCATGGCGAGCACGTCGGCGGCGAGTTTGCCGAGCGCCCCGGTGGTGAAGGCGAGGGCTCCGGCGAGGTCGGCGACCGGGGTGCGGGCGGTGTGCCAGGGCAGGATCGGCTCGGCGAGTCCGCTCTCCTCGGCGTAGCCGGCGAGGAGAGCCAGTGCGGTGACGGGGGTGGTCTCCTCGGCGATCACGGCGAGGGTGCCGGCCGCGCCGCCGAGCTGGGCCGGCAGGCCGGCCCGTACGGAGGTGAGCCGGTCCACGGCGTCCCGGACGAGGCGGTACCAGACCGCTGCCTTGAGCCCGAACGTGGTGGGCACCGCGTGCTGGGTGAGGGTACGGCCCGCCATCGGGGTGTCGCGGTGTGCCTCGGCCAGGGCGGCGAGCCGCCCGGCGGTGCGGTCCAGGTCGGTCAGTGCGTGGCCGAGGGTCCGGCGGGCGACCAGCATGGCGGCGGTGTCGAGGATGTCCTGGCTGGTGGCGCCCCGGTGCACGTATGCGGCGGCCGAGGGGCCGACCGCGGCGCGCAGTGCGCCGACCAGCGGAATGACCGGGTTTCCACCCGAGCGGGCCCGCGCGGCAAGGTCCCTGAGGTCGTACCGGGAGGCGTCCGCCGCCGCGTCGMCCGCCACGGCGGCGGACGCCGGCGCGAGGCCGAGACGGGCCCAGGCCCGGGTGAGCGCGGCCTCGGCGTCCAGCATCGCCTGGAGGAAGGCGAGGTCGCCGGTGGCCCGTTCCGCCGCGGAGGCCGCTCGCACGGGGGCGAGCAGCCCCATGTCGGCGCCCTCGTACGGGACGGCGATGCCTGCTGCGTCGTGCGGCTCGGCGGAGGCCGGCCCGGCGGGCACCTGCCCGGTGGAGGACGGCCCGGCCGAAGTCGGCCCGGCGGACAGCGGTTCAGAGGAGGTCAAGGAACACCGTCTCTTCCCCGCCCTGGAGCCGGATGTCGAACCGGTGGATCCCGTCGGCCTCCCGCGTGGCGAGCAGCGTGGCACGGCGCTCGGCCGGCAGGGAGCCGAGCACCGGGTCGGCCGCGAGACCCCCGGCCTGCTCGGGCAGGTAGATCCGGGTGTGGAGGTGGTGCAGCAGGCCGCGGGCGAAGACCACGACCGCCAGGTACGGGACGGCGCCCGGCGCGTGTGCCCCGGGGGCCAGGGTGCGGACGGTCCAGTGGCCGTCCGCGTCGGTGGCGATGCGGCCGTATCCGGTGAAGCGGACTCCGTCGCGTCCGACGACCCTGCCGGTGGCCGGGTCGTGCCGGAGCGATCCGGGTGCTCCGGCGGTCGAGCCCGCCGGGTCGGCCTGCCAGATCTCGACGATCGCGTCGGGCACGGGCTCCCCGGCGCCGTCGCGCACGTACCCGTGGAGGGTGACCGCGTCGGGGTGTCCTGCCGGGGCGATGTCGCCGCCGCCCGCGAACGGCAGGGCGTAGCCGTAGAAGGGGCCGACCGTCTGGGAGGGGGTGGGTGGGAGAAGAGGGTTCATCAGTCGCGTCCTTCCTCGAACCAGGTGGACGCCGGACCGTCGAGGACGATGTCCCAGCGGTAGCCGAGCGATCGTTCCGGGACGGACAGGTCGTGGTCGTAGGTGGCGACGAGCCGGTCGCGCGCCGACTGTTCGGTGACGGCCTGCAGGATCGGGTCGTGGGCGAAGAGCGGGTCGCCCGGGAAGTACATCTGGGTGATCAGCCGTTGTGTGAAGGCCTCGCCGAACAGGGAGAAGTGGATGTGGGCGGGGCGCCAGGCGTTGGTGTGGTTGCGCCAGGGGTAGGCGCCGGGCTTGATGGTGGTGAAGGAGTACCCGCCGTCCTGGTCGGTGAGGCAGCGGCCGAAGCCGGTGAAGTGGGGGTCGAGCGGCGCCGGGTGCTGGTCCAGCCGGTGTGCGTAACGGCCGGAGGCGTTGGCCTGCCACAGCTCCACCAGCTGGCCGCGCACCGGGCGGCCCCGGCGGTCCAGCACCCGCCCGGTGACGGTGATCCGCTCGCCGAGCGGCTCGCCCCGGTGCCGGCGCGTGAGGTCGCGGTCCAGGTCGGTGACGTCGGTGACTCCGAAGACGGGACCGGTCAGTTCCACGGCCTCCGGGTCCTTCAGGGGGAGCAGGGGCTGCTCCGGGTGCCGAAGGGCGCTGCTGCGGTACGGGGGGAAGTCGCGGGGCGGGTGATCGGGGGACGTGCCGGCGGCCCGTGCGTGGGCGCGGGCGGTCTCGGCGTCGATGTCCCGCTGGGTGAGGCCCTCCGGGAGGGGTGTGGTCATGGGGTGGCGGCTTTCGTCGGTCGGGAGCGTCCGGGGATGAGGGGTCGGCGTCCGGGTGATGCGGGGCGGCGTTCGGGGACGGAGGTCAGCGTTCGAGGACGAGGGCCAGGCCTTGGCCGACGCCGATGCACAGGGCGGCGATTCCGGTGCCCGAGCCCCGGCGGGCGAGCTGGTGGGCGACGGTGCCCGCGAGGCGGGCGCCGGAGGCCCCGAGGGGATGGCCGAGGGCGATGGCGCCGCCGAGCGGGTTCAGCACGTCGGGGTCGAGCTCCGGCCATTCGGCGAGGCAGCCGAGGGCCTGGGCGGCGAACGCCTCGTTGAGTTCCATGACGGTCAGGTCCCCGAAGGTGCGGCCGGCCTTGTCGAGGGACCGCCGTACGGCCTCGACCGGGCCGAGGCCGAACCACTGCGGTTCGATCGCGGTGACGGCGGACGCGCTGACGCGGGCGAGGGGCTCGCGACCGCACTCCGCCAGTCCCCGCTCGTCGGTGAGGAGCAGGGCGGCGGCGCCGTCGTTGAGGGGTGAGGCGTTCCCTGCGGTGACGGTGCCGCCGTCGGGCCGGAACGCCGGTGCGAGCTTGGCCAGGGCCGTGTCGGAGGCGTCCTCACGGACGCACTCGTCGGCGGTGACGCGGGTGTTCTCGCCCTTGCGGCCGGGCACGGCCAGGGGGACGATCTCGGCGTCGAACAGGCCTGCGGCGCGGGCGGCGCTCGCCTTGCGGTGCGAGGAGAGCGCGAAGGCGTCCTGCCGTTCGCGGGTGATGCCGTGCTTGTCCGCGACGAGTTCGGCGCCCTCGCCGAGGGCGACGGTCCAGCGGGGCTCCATCGCGCGGTTGACCATGCGCCAGCCGATGGTGGTGGAGTACATCTCGGTGTGTCCCGCGGGGTGGGCGCGGTCGGGTTTCGGCAGGACCCAGGGGGCGCGGGTCATGGACTCCACGCCGCCGGCGACGGCGACGGACACGTCGCCGACGGCGATCGCCCTGGCCGCCTGGATCACCGCTTCGAGGCCGCCGGCGCACAGCCGGTTCACGGTGACGCCGGGGACCGTCACCGGCAGGCCGGCGAGGAGCGCGGCCATGCGGGCGACGTTGCGGTTCTCCTCGCCGGCGCCGTTGGCGTTCCCGAGGAACACGTCGCCGATGCGGGAGGGGTCCAGCCGCGGCGTCCGGGCGAGCAGTTCGCGCAGGGCGTGGGCGGCCAGGTCGTCGGGGCGTACGGAGGCGAGGGCGCCCCCGTACCGGCCGAAGGGGGTGCGGACGGCGTCGACGACGTAGACGGTGCGTGCCTTCATCGCGGTTCCTCGGGGACGTGGACGTCGGCGGCGGTCGCGGCGAGGATCCGTGCGACGGACACGTCCGGGGCCCGTTCGACGAGGACCAGGCCGTCGGCCGTGACGTCCAGGACGCCGAGGTCGGTGATGACGCGCTGGACGCACGCCCGGCCGGTGAGCGGGAGGTCGCAGGTGGCCACGATCTTGGGGCTGCCGTCCCTGGCGGTGTGGGTCATCAGGACGATGACCCGGCGGGCCCCGTGGACGAGGTCCATGGCCCCGCCGATACCGGTGATCATCTTCCCGGGGACGGCCCAGTTGGCGAGGTCGCCGCGTGCGGAGACCTGCATGGCACCGAGGACGGCGGTGTCGATGTGGCTGCCGCGGATCATGCCGAAGGACAGCGCCGAATCGAAGTACGACGCCCCGGGCAGGACGGTGACCGTCTCCTTGCCGGCGTTGATCAGGTCGGGGTCGACGTCCTCCTCGTAGGGATAGGGGCCGGTGCCCAGGATCCCGTTCTCGGAGTGCAGCACCACCTCGATCCCGGCGGGCATGTGGTCGGGGATCAGGGTCGGCAGGCCGATGCCGAGGTTGACGTACTCGCCGTCGCGCAGCTCGCGGGCGGCCCGCGCGGCCATCTCCTCTCGTGTCCACGCCATCAGTGGTGTGCCCCTCGTGTGGTGCGCTTCTCGATGCCCTTGGCGGTGGCCTCGTCCGGAGCGAGTGCGACGACGCGCTGGACGAAGACACCGGGGAGGTGCACGGCGTCCGGGTCGATCTCGCCCGGCTCGACGAGGCGCTCGACCTCGGCGATCGTCACGCTGCCCGCCTGTGCGGCGAGGGGGTTGAAGTTGCGGGCGGACTTGGCGAAGACGAGGTTGCCGTGCCGGTCGCCGACGGCGGCGCGTACCAGGGCCACGTCGGTGCGGATCGCGTGTTCGAGCACGTGCTCGACTCCGTCGAAGACCCGTACCTCCTTGGCGGGCGAGGCCACCGCGACCCCGCCCGCACCGTCGTAGCGCCAGGGCAGTCCGCCGTCGGCGACCAGGGTGCCGACACCGGCGGGGGTGTAGAAGGCGGGGATTCCGGCACCGCCGGACCGCAGGCGTTCGGCGAGCGTGCCCTGGGGGATCATCTCCAGCTCCAGCTCGCCGGCGAGGTACTGGCGGGCGAACTCCTTGTTCGCGCCGACGTAGGACCCCGTGACCCGGGCGATCCGGCCTGCCGACAGCAGCAGGGCGAGGCCTTCGCCGTTCGCACCGCAATTGTTGGAGACGATGCGCAGCCCGCTCGTCCCCCGTTCGTACAGCGCCTGGATGAGGGCCTTCGGCACTCCGCTGAGCCCGAAGCCGCCCACCGCGACGGATGCGCCGTCGGGTATGTCCGCCACCGCCTGGGCGGCGCTGGCCACGACCTTGTTCATGGTGTCCTCTCAGGCGCAGTGGTGGTGGACGGCCCGGGCGGCGCCGGCCGCGACCTCGTTCATGGTGTCCTCTCAGGCGTAGTGGCGGTAGACGGCCTGGGCGACGCAGGCCGGCTTGGCGCTGCCCTCGACCTCGACGGTGAACGTGAGGGGCATCTGCACGCCGTTGCCCTTGATCTCCTCCACGGTGCCGACGGCGCCGTGCAGCCGGACCTTCGCGCCGACGGGGACGGGGCTGGGGAAACGGACCTTGTCCAGTCCGTAGTTGACACTCATGGAGATGCCGGTGATGTCCAGGAGCTCGCCGAACAGCGGGATGACGAGGGAGAGGGTGAGGTAGCCGTGGGCGATCGGGCCGCCGAACGGGCCGGTCTTGGCCTTCTCCGGGTCGGTGTGGATCCACTGGTGGTCGTCGGTCGCGTCGGCGAAGGTGTTCACCCGTACCTGGGTGATCTCCCGCCAGGCGGTGTGGCCGAGGTCGGCTCCGCTGAGGGCGGTGAGGGCGTCGAGGCCGTGGGCGGTGGTGGGCATGGTGAATCGGTCCGTTCGGCAGAGGGTGGGCAGGGGGTGAAAGGGGTGGGAACGGGCCCGGCGCAGGGCCTGCTCCCGGCGGGACACGGGCGACGCGCGAGGAGGCCCGCGGGTCAGTCCACGTAGCGCTCGCGCACGGCGGGTTTGTGGATCTTTCCGGAGGCCGTGCGGGGCAGGGCGTCCGTGAGGACCACCGATCGGGGAATCTTGTACTTGGCGAGTCGGCCCTGGAGGTGGCCGAGCAGATCGTGCTCGTCCGCGCGGCTGCCGGGCCTGAGGACGACGACGGCGCGGCCGACCTCGCCCCAGACCGGGTCCGGCACGCCTACGACGGCACACCCGTCGACGGCGGGGTGGGTGAGGAGGACGCCTTCGACCTCGGCCGGGTAGACGTTCTCGCCGCCGGAGACGAACATGTCCTTCACCCGGTCCACGACGTAGGCGTAGCCATCGGCGTCGAGCCGGGCGACATCGCCCGTCCGCAGCCAGTCGCCGTCGGTGAAGGCGGCTTCGGTGTCCTCGGGCCGGTCCCAGTAGCCGCTCATCACGTTCGGGCCGTGGACGAGTACCTCGCCCCGCTCCCCGGGAGCGGCGTCGGTCCCGTCGGGCAGGACGAGGCGCGTGTCGGTGAAGAAGTGGGGTACGCCGGCGGAACCGGCCTTGGCCGAGGTCTGCTCCCGGCCCAGGAACAGGACGCCCGGGGACGCCTCGGTCATGCCGTAGCCCTGGCTGAAGGCCAGGTCGCGGTCGAGGTACGCGGCGATGGTGCGGGCCGGGACCGGCGCGCCGCCGCAGTTGAGGGTGCGCAGGCTGGACAGGTCGGTGGTCGCCCAGCGGGTGCGGGCGGCCATCGCGTCGTACATCGCGGGGACGCCGAACATGTAGGTGACACGCCGGCGTTCGACGGTTTCCAGGACCCGCTCGGCGTCGAAGGAGTCGAGCAGCACCACCTGGCCGCCCTTCAGGAAGGTGGGCAGGCAGGTCATGTTGAGGCCGGCGGTGTGGAACAGCGGTGCCACGACCAGGGTGACCTCGTCGCCGGCGAGGTCGGTGTCGACGATCACGTTGACGCTGTTCCAGATGATGTTGCCGTGGGTGAGCACGGCACCCTTGGGCCGGCCCGTGGTCCCGGAGGTGTACATGATCATGCACGGGTCACCGGGGGCGACGGCCTCGTCCAGGGGCTCGGGTCCGTTCGCGGCGAGCAGTTCCTCGTAGAGGAGGCCCGCGCGGCCGGGCGCTGCGAGCGTGATCCGGTGCCGCACCACGCCGGCCTCGTCGGCCGCGGCCCGGGCGGCCTCGGTCTGCTCCGGCGCGTGGATGAGGATCGTGCTGCCGGAATCGGCCAGGTTGTACGCCAGTTCCGGCGCCGCGAGCCGGGTGTTGAGCGGGACGAAGACCGCCCCGAGCACACCGGCGGCGAACAGTGCCTCCAGGAACGCCGGGTGATTCGGGCCCAGATAGGCGACCCGGTCGCCGCGCCGGACGCCGAGCGCGCGCAGGGCGTGGGCCAAGCGCAGGACGCGCTGGTGCAGTTCGCGGTAGGTCCGGGTGCGGTCCTGGTGGACGAGGGCGATCCGGTCGGGGGTCCTGCGGGCCCGGCGTGCCGGCCAGGAGCCGATGCCTTGGTTCAACACGGCGATTCCTTCAGTCGGTGAGCAGGCCGAGCAGCCGGGCGGCGTTCTCCTTGAGGATCTTCGGCCGGACCTCGGGCTTGATGTCGAGCGTCTCGAAGTCGGCGAGCCAGCGGTCGGGGGTGATGACCGGGTAGTCGGAGCCGAAGAGGACCTTGTCCTTGAGGAGGGTGTTGGCGTACCGCACGAGCTGGGGCGGGAAGTACTTCGGGGACCAGCCGGACAGGTCGATGTGGACGTGCGGCTTGTGGGTGGCCACCGCCAGGGCCTCGTCCTGCCAGGGGAAGGAGGGGTGGGCGAGGATGATCCGCAGCTGCGGGAAGTCGACGGCGACGTCGTCGACGAGCATCGGGTCGGAGTACTTCAGCCGGATGCCGCCGCCGCCCGGGACTCCGGCGCCGATGCCGGTCTGGCCGGTGTGGAACAGGGCCGGGACGCCGAGCTCCTCGATGGCCTCGTACAGGGGGTAGGCGAGGCGGTCGTTCGGGGCGAAGGCCTGGAGGCTGGGGTGGAACTTGAACCCCCGCACGCCGTATTCCTCCACCAGGCGGCGCGCCTCCAGCACTCCGGCGCGGCCCTTGTGCGGGTCGATGCCGGCGAACGGGATCAGCACGTCGGCGTGGGCGGCGCAGCTCTCCGCGATCTCTTCGTTGGAGATCCGCGGGTGCCCGGTGGCGTGTTCGGCGTCGACGGTGAACACGACCGCCGCCATGCGCCGTTCGCGGTAGTGGTCGGCCATCTCCTCGATGGTGGGCTGCCGGTGTCCGTGGGCCTTGAAGTACTTCTCGGAGGCGCCGAGCAGTTCGGGGCCGAGCGCCGTGCGGCCGTCCTTGGCGACCTCGGCGTGCGTGTGCATGTCGATGGCGGTCAGGCGGTCGAGGTCGAGCGCGGGTTCGTAGGCGCGGTCGCCCATGTCATGCCTCCGGGGCCTGGGGCGCGGGGATGCCGTACGTCTCGGGTTCGGCTCCGACGCCACCGGGCCATTGGGCCGCGATCGCCTCGGCGCTCCAGCCTCCGTCGGCGAAGGCGGTCGCCTTCTCCTTGGGGTGCGCCCACAGGGCGAGCCGGTCGCCGCCTATGCCGATGGCCTGTCCGGTCACGTCCTTCGCGGCGTCGGAGGCGAGGAAGGTGACGAGCCCGGCGACGTCCTCGACGGTGCCGAGGCCCTCGTCCTTGCGCAGCCAGTCCGGCAGCGGGCCTCCGGTGCGCTCGGACTCCTCGATGAGGGGGGCGAAGGCCGGGATGGTCCTGGTCATCTCGGTGGCGGCGACCGGGACGACCGCGTTGACGGTGATGCCGGAGCGGCCCAGTTCCATGGCCCAGGTGCGGGCCATGGCCACGATGCCGGCCTTGGCTGCGGCGTAGTTGGTCTGACCGAAGTTGCCCCGCTGGCCGGCGGGCGAGGAGATCAGGACGAGACTGCCACCGGTGCCCTGCTCCCGCATCCGGACGGCGGCCGCCCGGGCACAGGTGAAGGTGCCGCGCAGGTGGACGCGGACGACGTCGTCGAAGTCGGCGTCGGTCATCTTCCACAGCACGCGGTCGCGCAGGATGCCGGCGTTGGTGACGAGCACGTCCAGGCGGCCGAATTCCCGTACCGCGGTGTCCACGAGCGCCTGGGCCGCCGCGCCGTCTCCGACGGCCGCGACGACTCCGGCCGCCGTGCCGCCCTCGGACCGGATGGTGGCGACGGCGGCGTCGACCGTGTCCGGGTCGACGTCGTTGACGACGACCGCCGCGCCGGCGGCGGCCAGGGCCCGGGCGTATCCGAGGCCGAGGCCGCGTCCGCTGCCGGTGACGACGGCGACCTTCCCGTGCAGATCCATGAGGGGTGCCTCTCGTGAGGGGTGGGTGGGGTGGGTGGGATACCGGGAGCACCGGCGGACAGCCGGGCTCGATCGACAGGAATCCTGTTGAATGCCAGTCTCGTCAATCAACAGGATTCCTGTCAATGCTTTAGGGTGTACCCGCCATCCACCCGGCACCACCACAGGAGGACGAACGTGAGCACCTCGCTGCTCTACCTGGTCAAACGAACGGAACTGGCGGTGCGGGCCCGTCTCGAAGAGCTGGTCAGGCCCGCGGGCGTCACCGCCCTGCAGTACACCGCCCTCACCGTCCTGGACCGGCACGACGGGATCTCCGCCGCCCAGCTCGCCCGCGACTCGTTCGTCACCGCCCAGACCATGGCCGACATGGTCCGCGCCCTGGAGAGCCGCGGCCTGATCCGCCGCGAGCCGAACCCGGACAACCGCCGGGAGCGCCTCGTCCTGCTGACCGGGGCGGGGAAGGGGCTCCTGGACGAGTACGCCGGACCGGCCCGCGCGCTGGAGGAGCGCATGGTCGCCGACCTGACGCCGGAGGAGGTCGACGGGTTCCGGCGGGCACTGCAGCGCACGTGGCGCTCCCTGGCCTGACCGCGCGGGCTACGCCCGACGGAACGCCCGTCCGTCGGGCGGCCCTCAGCCGCCTCCGCCCAGCGGCCTGCCGCGCCGCGGCACCGAGCCGAGCAGCAGCCGGGTGTACGGGTGCTCCGGCGCGTCCAGCACCCGGTCCGCGGGGCCCGACTCCATCACCCTGCCCGACTTGAGGACGAGCACCTCGTCCGCGATGTGGCGTACGACGGCCAGGTCGTGGGTCACGAACAGGAAGCCGATCCCCGCCTCGCGGCGGATCTCACGCAGCAGTTCGAGGATCTGGGCCTGGATGGACACGTCCAGCGCGGCGACCGCCTCGTCCAGGACCAGCACCCGGGGCTCCACCGCGAGGGCGCGCGCGATCGCCACGCGCTGGCGCTGCCCGCCGGACAGGTCGCGCGGCAAGGCCGCCGCCTCCCGGGTCCCGAGGCCGACCTGATCCAGGTGTCCGGCGACACGGACCCGACGCGCGGCGGCGTCCAGGTCGGTGTGCAGCCGCAGTACCTCGTCCAGGCAGCCGCCCACCGTCACCCGCGGATCGAGCGACAGGTAGGGATCCTGGAAGACCATCTGGATCTCCCGCGCCCGGGAGATCCGTTCGGCGCGGCCGCGGGCGCGTGCGGAACGGTCCCGGCCGTCGAGCCGGACCGTACCGCCGTCCGCGCGCTCCAGGCCCACGAGCATCCGGACCGTCGTCGTCTTGCCGCTGCCGGACTCGCCGACGATCGCGAGCGAACCGCCGGGCGGCAGCGAGAACGACACCCCGTCGACCGCCGTGTGCTCCCCGTACCGCTTGTGCAGCCCCTCGACCACCAGTCCCCGCGTCACAGCGTGATTCCTTCCTCGGCGCGCAGGCACGCGGCCAGGCCCTCGCCGTGCGGTGCGAGTACGGGCGTCTCCTGCGCGCAGCGCGGCACCGCGTGCGGGCAGCGGGCTGCGAACGCGCAGCCGGGCGGGGCCTCGGACAGCGATACCGGCCGGCCCCGGATGGGCCGGGGCGGGGGCGAGCCCGCTTCGATGCGCGCGGTGGAGGCGAGGAGACCCGCCGTGTACGGGTGGCGGGGCCGGTCGAAGAGCTCGTCGGTGGAGCGGGTCTCGACGATCCGGCCGGCGTACATCACGTACACCCGGTCGCAGATCACCGAGGCCAGCTCCAAGTCGTGCGTGACGAAGAGCATCCCGGTGCCGCGCTCGGCCCGCAGCCGGGCCAGGATCGTGATCACCTCGGCCTGGGTGGTGACGTCCAGCGCGGTGGTCGGTTCGTCGGCGAGGAGCAGGGCCGGCTCGGCGGCGAGGGCTGCGGCGATGACGACCCGCTGGAGCATGCCGCCGGAGAACTGGTGCGGGAAGCGGCGCAGGGCGCCGCGCGGATCGCGGATACCGACGGCGTCGAGGAGTTCCTCGGCCCGCGCGGCGGCCCGGTCGGCGGGGGTGCCGCAGGCGTGCAGCCCTTCGGCGAGGAAGTCACCCACTCTGCGCAGCGGGTTGACGGAGGCACGCGGGTCCTGGAAGACCATGGCGACCTCGCGGGTCCGCAGCCCGGCCAGCTCCCGCGGGCGCATGCTCAGCACGTCCCGCCCGGAGACCCGGACCTGACCGTCGACCCGGGCGCCGGGGGGCAGCAGTCCCAGGACGCTGCGGCAGGCGACCGACTTGCCCGAGCCGGACTCGCCGACCAGGCCGACGGTCTCCCCGGGCCACACGGTCAGGCTCACCCCGTCCAGAATGGGCCGGGCGGCCCGGTCGTCCGGGAGCCGTACTCCGAGCCCGTCGATCTCCAGGACGGGCGTGGTGGAGGGCGTGGTCATGGCGTTCACCTCTCCCGCCTCGCGATCCGGTCGGCGAGCCCCTCGCCGACGATTCCGAACGCCACGACCGCGAGCACGACGCACGCGGACGGCGCGAGCGCCGGGAGCATCGCCCCTTGCATGACGGCCCCCTGACCGTCGTTGATCATGGCGCCCCAGTCGGCGGCCGGCGGCTGGACTCCGAAGCCGAGGAAGGACAGGGCGGCGAGGTCCATCAGCGCGTACCCGAAGTTCATCGCGGACTGGGCGAGAACGGTCGGCGCGATATTCGGCAGGAGGTGACGGACACAGACCGTCCAGCCGGACCAGCCCTGCACCACGTACGCCTCGATGTACGGCCGTTGTTTCTCCTGCCGGGCGATGCCGCGCACGAGCCGGCCCACGTACGGGGTGTAGGCGACGGACATGGCGATGACGGGTGCGGTCATGCCGGAACCGAGGACGGAGACGAGCAGGATCGCGAGCAGCAGTCCCGGGATCGCGAAGACGAGGTCCATCGAGCGGGACAGAAGGGTGTCCGCCCAGCCGCCCCGCCAGGCCGCCACCACACCGAGCAGCAGACCGAGCAGGGTGGAGACGCCGACGACGAGCAGCGGCCCCAGGAGCCCGGTGCGGGCGCCGTGGATCAGCCGGGAGAGGATGTCCCGCCCCGACTGGTCGGTGCCGAGCAGGTGGTCGCCACTGGTGCCGGCGAGGCTCGCGGCGAGGTCGAGCGCCTCGGGGTCGTACGGAGCGAGGACGGGTGCGAGCACGGCGACGAGGACGAGCGCGGCGAGCACCGCGACCGAGACCGCGAACAGTGGCCCCTGGCCGAAGAGGCGCAGTCCGCGCAGGCCCGGCCTGCGGTACGGCGCCGTGGTGAGGGTGGAGGTCATGGAGAGCCTTCCCCGGGGGAGAGACGGGGGTCGATGAGCGGGGCGACCAGGTCGACCGCGAGGTTGACGAGGACGAAGGCGGCCACGCTGAGCAGGGTGACGGCCTGGACCACGGCGAAGTCCTGCGCGGTGACCGACTGCACGAGCAGCGAGCCGAGTCCCGGCACGTCGAAGGCGGTCTCCACGATCGAGGTGCTGATGAGCAGGCCGGCGAGCATGGTGCCGCCGACGGTGACGATGGGGCCCAGCGCGTTGCGCAGCACGTGCCGGCGCACCACGGTCCGCCCCGGGACGCCCCGGGCGCGCGCCACCTCGACGTGCTCGCGGCCGAGTTCGTCGAGCATCGCGGAGCGCGTGACCCGGGCCAGCAGGCCCGCGAACGTCAGGGCGAGGGCGAAGGCCGGCAGGGTGAGCTGGTGGAGCCGGGCGCCGAGGCCCTCCGCGGCGCCGCCGCCGGGGCCGGGGAACCAGCCGAGCCGGACCGAGAAGACCGAGACCAGCACGATCGCGGCGACGAAGGACGGGGTGGCGGTGACCACTCCCGTGCCGATCAGCACCGTCCGGTCGAGGAGCCCGGGGCGCAGCGCCGCGAGGATGCCGGCGCTCACCCCCAGGACGAGGACGAGCAGGGCCGCGTAACCGACGAGGAGGGCGGTGCCGGGCAGCCGGGAGCCGAGGAGCGCGGTGACGTCCTGGTGGTACTGGGCCGAGCGGCCGAGGTCGCCGCTCAGGACGCTGCCGAGCCACTTGCCGTACTGGACCACGACGGGGTCGTCGAGGTGGTGCTCCGCGCGCAGGGCGGCCACGGCCTCGGGGGTGGCCGGGCGGCCGTGCAGCAGGAAGGTCACCGGGTCACCGGGGGCCAGGTGGATCGCGCCGAAGACCACGACCGAGGTCACGAACAGCACGGCCACCAGGCCCAGGAGCCGTCCGACGAGGAAGCGGGTCATTTCTGTGCGGCCCCGATCTTCGCGGCCCACGGGTAGTAGAGCTGGCTGATGCCGGTGGGGGCGCCGGTGATCCGCTTGCCGAGGAAGACCGAGTACGGCGCCTCGTACACGGGGATGACGGGCATCTCGCGCAGGGCGATCTCCTGGAGCTTCGCGGTGAGGTCGGCGCGCTTGGCCGGGTCCGGCTCGGAGTTGGCCCGGTCGAAGGCGATGTCGAATTCGGCGTCGGACCAGTAGCCGTAGTTCCCGAAGTCGCCGGTGCGCAGGTACTGGTAGAACTCCAGCGGGTCCGGCGTGTTGTCGTAGCCGTTGGTGATGACGAGGTCGAGCCCGTCACGGGCCTTCGGATCGACGAAGATGCTGCTGTACGCGTCGGGGGAGACCGCCTTCAGCTTGACGTCGAGGCCGATCTGGCGTCCGGCCGCCTGCACCGCGTTGGCGACCACACTGATCTCGGGGGCGAGCGAGCTCGTCACGAGGGTGATCGAGCGACCGGTGGCACCGGCCTCCTGGACCAGCTTCCTGGCGCCTTCGACGTCATGGGCGAGGTCGGGCAGCGTGTCGTACAGGGCGGCCTTCTCCGGGACGAGCGCCCAGGCACCGCGCGCCGCGGGCGCCTTGGCGGGGACGCCGACACCGCCGGCCGCCGCGTTGATGATGTTCTTCCGGTCCAGCGCCATGGACAGGGCCTTGCGGACCTTGAGGTTGCCGAGCGGGCCTTCGAAGTTGAGGACGGCGAGGTTCGCGGCCGCGGTGTTGGGGCCGAAGAGGAGCGCTCCGTCGCCGCCGGCCCGCAGCTGGGCGAGGGAGGAGGACGGCACCAGGTAGCCGCCGTCGGCGGTGCCGGACCGGAAGGCGTTGGAGCGGGCGGCCGCGTCCTCGATGAAGGTGAACTTCACGGACCGGGACTTCGGAGCGAGTGCCTTGTCCCAGTACGCCGGGTTCTCGCGCAGGGTGATGCTGTCGCCCTGCACCCATTTGTCCAGGGCGAAGGGTCCGGTGCAGTTCAGGGCGCCCTTCGGGGTGCCGTAGTCCGGACCTTCCTTGGCGAGGGAGGCCGCGCTCACGACGGTGCCGGGAGAGGCGGCCATGAGTTCGTGGAAGAGGACGTCGGCCTTGGTGAGGCGGATCGTCACCTCCAGCGGGCCGGTCGCCTCGATGGCGTGGACGTTCTTGAAGGACGAGGCCCACGGGGAGCCGGTGGCGGGGTCCATCTGGCGCTTGAGGGAGGCGACGACGTCGTCGGCGGCCATCGTGGTGCCGTCGTGGAACTTCACGCCCGGCCGCAGGGTGTACACGAGCGTGAGCGGGTCGGGCTGCTCCCACTTGACCGCGAGACCGGGCTCGATCTTCAGGTCGGGGGTGACGCGGAGCAGTTGCTCGCAGACGTTGGCGAGCACGGTGTTCGGCGGGTAGTCGTACGCGAGGGCGTAGTCGAGGGTGTACGGCTCGGCGTACAGCGACCACGTGAAGGAGTCCAGGGGACCCTGGGCGGGCGGTGAGGTCGGGGTGACCTGGAAGGCGGCGCCGCCGGTGGGGCCGGTCTGGGGCCGGCTGGCGCCGGAGCAGGCGGTGAGGGAGGCCGCGAGCACGGCGGTACAGGCGAATGCGATGAATCTGGGTATACGCATGCAGTCCACCCCTTTACGGGTGTTGTGACGGGCACGGGGGGATGGAGCGAGTATTGATGCGGGAACGTTCCCGCACAAGACTTCGACCCGGTTTGCGGGAACGGTTTTGCAGAGGTCGGGAGGATGGCAGCATCGCTCCCATGACCGAAGATTCCGGGCACGGCGGGAAGCCCTCACCGCAGGACGGACAGCCCTCACCGCGACGGGGGCGGCCCTCGCCGTCCACCCCGCGCGTCCGTCTCGTCGACGTGGCGCGCGAGGCGGGCCTGTCCAAGACGACCGTCTCGGCTGCGCTCAACGGCACCGGCCGGCTCTCCCCCGAGGTGCGGGAGCGAGCCCGCGAGACCGCGCGCGTCATGGGGTACCGGCCCAACGCCACCGCACGCCAGCTGCGCGCGGGACGGGCCCGGCTGATCGGATACGTGGTCGGCGAACTGGCCGACGCCCCCTGGTCCTTCCTGGATTCGCCGTACTTCGCCCGGCTCACCGGGGCCACCGCCGCCTCCGCCCTGGGACACGGCTACGCGATCGTGCTGCTGCCCGCCGGCTCCCTGCAGAGCGAGTGGTCCGCGCTGCCCCTTGACGCCGTGATCGTCGCCGACCCCGTCGCCGACGACCGGATCGTCGAGGACCTGCTCGCCGCCCGCATCCCGGTATTCAGCGACCGGTCCGTGGAAGGCCGGCCGGAGGCCCACTGGGTGGACGTCGACGCCGTCGCCGCCGTCCGACGGACCCTGGACCACTTCCTGGCCCAGGGCGCCCGGCGGCCCGCGCTGGTCGTCCCGGACAGCACCACCCGCTTCCACCGCGAGGTGTCCGCCGCGCACCAAGACTGGTGCAGGGCGCACGGGCTGCCGGAGCTGGCCGTACGGGCCACGGAGCCCGGCAACGGGCCGGTGGTCCAGGCCGTCGAGACCGCGCTGACGGCCGGGCCGGAACGCCCCGATGCCCTCTTCGTGGTCGCCGAGGCCAGCCCGCCCCTCGTCCTGGACGCGGCCCGGCGGCACGGCTACGACGTTCCGGGCGACCTCCTCCTCGCCTGCGTCAGCGAGGACGAGTCGGCCGTGCACACCGAACCACCGGTCACCACGCTCAGCCTGCGCCCCGAAGCGGTCGCCGAAGCCGGGATCGAACTGCTGGTGACCGTGCTGGAGCACGGGCAGAGGGAGACCGGCGGGGTCCTCGTGCCGGTCCGCCTCGACGTCCGCGCCTCCTCGGTACGGCATCCTCAGCCCCCGAACACGAGCTCGCCGCCCACGTAGGTCCGCTCCACGCGCGCCTCGGCGATCTCCTCCGGGGGTGCGGCCAGGATGTCCCGGTCGAGCACCACGAGGTCGGCCAGATGGCCGGGGAGGAGGCTGCCGGCGTCGTCGAGCCGGCTCACGTGCGCGGAACCGGCGGTGTAGGCGGCGATCGCCGAGAGGAGGTCGATGCGCTGCTCGGGCAGGAACACCCGCTCGTCGTCGGTCCCCGGCTCCCGCCGGTTCACGGCGACGTGGATGCCCGCGAGCGGGTCCGGGCTGGAGACCGGCCAGTCGCTGCCCGCCGCCAGGGTGGCCCCCGACCGCAGCAGACCGCCGAACGGGTACTGCCAGGCGGCACGCTCCGGGCCCAGGAACGGGATGGTCAGCGCGTCCATCTGCGGTTCGTGCGCCGCCCACAACGGCTGGATGTTCGCGATTGCGCCGAGCGCGGCGAACCGCGGCAGGTCGTCGGGGTGGACGACCTGGAGGTGGGCCAGGTGGTGGCGGTTGCCGCGCCGCCCGTTGGCCACCACGGCGGCCTCGACCGCATCGAGCGCCTCGCGTACCGCCCGGTCGCCGAGGGCGTGGAAGTGGACCTGGAAGTCCAGCGCGTCCAGCGCGGTCACGTGGCCGCGCAAGGCCTCCGGCTCGACGAAGCTCAGCCCGCTGTTGGCCGTGGCGCAGCCGCAGCCGTCCAGGTAGGGGGCGGTCAGCGCGGCCGTGAAGTTCTCCGCGATCCCGTCCTGCATGATCTTCACCGACCCGGCCCGGAACCGGCCGTACGCCAACTCCTTGCGGCGCTCGACCAGTTCGGGAATCTGCTCGGCACCGCGCTCACGGTCCCACCACAGCGCGCCCGACACGCGGGCGGTCAGCGAACCGTCCCGCGCCGCGGTCAGATAGGCCTCCGACGGATCCCCCATCCCGTTGAAGCCGCCGAGCAGCGCGTCCTGCCAGCCGGTGATGCCGAGCGAGTGCAACAGCTCCTGCGCCCTCAGCAGACCCGCGAGCCGGTCCTCCGGCGTACTCGGCGGCACCAGGCGCGAGACCAGGGCCGTCGCGCCCTCCTGGAGCATTCCGCTGGGCGTGCCGTCCGGCTCGCGCTCGATCCGCCCGTCGGCCGGATCCGGGGTGGCGGCGGTCAACCCCGCCCGTTCGAGGGCCCGGGTGTTGGCCCAGGCCCCGTGGTGGTCGCGGTTCGAGAGCAGCACCGGCCGGTCCGGCACCACCGAGTCCAGCAGCTGCCGGGTCGGCAGCCCGCCCGCGAAGCTCTCCAGCGACCAGCCGCCGCCGGTGATCCACTCCCGGTCCGGGTGCGCCTGCGCGTACGCCCGGATCCGCTCCAGGTAGGCGGCGACGTCGACGATCTCGGTCAGATCGCACTCCGCCAGCTCACTGCCCCCGCCCACCGCGTGGACGTGGGCGTCCTGGAAGCCGGGCAACAGGAGCCTGCCCGCCAGGTCGACCACCTCCGTACGGGGCCCGATCAGCTCCCGCACCTCGTCATGGCCGACGGCGGTGATCCGCTCCCCCGTGACCGCGAGCGAACTCGCCCGGGTGCGGGCCGGATCCATGGTGAGGACGGGACCTCCGGTGAAGACCAGATCGGCGTGAGGCATGCGGCGGCTCCCTTGCCTGCGGATGTGCTGGACGGACTGCGTACGGATGCCCTGGACGGCTCGCGTACGAATGCGCGGGGCGGGTGATGGGCGCCATCGAAGCGCGCGAGCCGTTTACACGTCAATGGTGTTGACGTAAGGTCCCGGCCATGTCCGAACGCGTGGTACCCGAGGGCAGGCGACAGCGCAGCCGCCCGACCAAACAGGGCGCAGTCCTCTCCGAACGCCTCATCGTCGACACCGCACTGCGTCTCGTCGAACAGCACGGCGCGAAGGCCCTCTCGGTACGCAGGCTCGGAGCCGCGCTCGGCGCCGACCCCACCGCCCTCTACCGCTACTTCCGGAACACCGACGCCCTGCTCCTCGCCCTCGCCGACGAGCTCATCGGCCGCGCCCAGGAGGGGTGGACGGCCACCGGCAACTGGCGGGAGGACCTGCGCTCGATGGGCCGGCGCATCCACGCCTCGTACCTCGCCCAGCCCCAGGCCGCGCTGCTCGCCGCCCACCGCACCACCGGTCGCCCGCACGAGACCCGGGCCGTCGAGACCATCCTCGGCATCCTCCGCGACGCCGGCTTCCCCGACGCCCTGGCTGTGCGGATCTACCACGCCTTCGTCGACCAGTCRCTCGCCTTCGCCGCCCAGGACGCCGCAGCGGCGGCGCTGCCGCCCTCGGCGGCGGCGACCGACGCCGAGGTCTGGCACGCCGCATACAGCCACCTCCCGGCCGACACCCACCCGCACATCGCGGCGGCGTACCCCCTCCTGGCCGTCGACATGCGCGACAGCGGCTACCCCTTCGCCCTCGAACTGATGCTCATCGCCGTCGCAGCGCTGCACCCGGACGCGGGGCGGTAACGGTCCCCGTGAACCCCCCGATCCGCCCGGCACGCTTACGTCAACACCATTGACCTTGTTGCGTCCCGCCGGGTCTCATGGGCGGCACCTCGGAGGAAGCCCCCGCGCCGGGCTTCCCCGCCACCCGAAGGAAGCCGCCATGGACCCCCTGCTCTCGCTGCGGGACGCCGATCCGACCCCGTTCTGGCTCGACGATCCGCGCCGCCCCCGGCCCACCCCCGCCCTCGTCGGCGGCACCACCTGCGACCTGCTGGTCGTCGGCGGCGGCTACACCGGCCTGTGGACCGCCCTCGTCGCCAAAGAGCGCGACCCCTCCGCCGACGTCGTCCTGGTCGAGGGCGACGAGGCCGGCGGCGCCGCCTCCGGCCGCAACGGCGGCTTCTGCGAGTCGAGCCTCACCCACGGTCTCGCCAACGGCCTCGCCCGCTGGCCCGACGAGATAGGCGTCCTCGAACAGCTCGGCCGCGCGAACCTCCAGGCCATGGAGGACACCCTGGCCCGCCACTCCATCGACTGCGACTGGGAGCGCACCGGCTCCCTGGTCGTCGCCACCGAGCCCCACCAGGTCGACTGGCTCGCCGAGGAGGCCGCGGCGGCCGCCCGGTACGGCGCCACCACCACCGTCCTCGACGCCGACGCGGTCCGCGCCGAGATCGACTCCCCCACCTTCCTCGGCGCCGTCTGGAACAAGAGCGACACCGCCATGGTCAACCCGGCACGGCTCGCCTGGGGCCTCAAGCGCGCCTGCCTCGACCTCGGCGTCCGCATCCACGAGCACACCCCGGCCCTCTCCCTCGACGAGCACGGCGCCGTCGTCTCCGTCCGCACCCCCTACGGGCGGATCACCGCCGGGCGGGTGGCGCTCGCCACCAACGCGTACCCCTCCCTGGTCCGCCGCCACCGCCCTTACACCGTCCCCGTGTACGACTACGCCCTCATGACCGAACCGCTCGGCGAGCAGCAGCTCGCCTCGGTCGGCTGGCACAACCGGCAGGGCTGGGCGGACCCCGCCAACGCCTTCCACTACGTGCGGATCTCCGCCGACAACCGGATCCTGTGGGGCGGCTACGACGTCGTCCACCGGCGCCGCGTCCGCGCCGAGCACGACCGGCGCCCCCAGACGTACGCGACGCTCGCGCGCCAGTTCTTCCACACCTTCCCGCAGCTGGAGGGCACCCGCTTCACCCACGCGTGGGGCGGCGCCATCGACACCAGCACCCGCTTCTGCGTCTTCTTCGACACCAGCCACCGCGGCAAGGTCGCCTACGCCGCCGGCTTCACCGGGCTCGGCGTCGGCGCCACCCGGTTCGGCGCCGAGGTCATGCTCGATCTCCTGGCCGGCGAGCGCACCGAGCGGACCGCCCTCGATCTCGTACGCCGCAAGCCGCTGCCCTTCCCGCCCGAGCCCGTCCGCTCCCTCGGCATCGGCATCACCCAGCGCTCCCTCGCCCGCGCCGACCGCAACGAGGGCCGCCGCGACCTGTGGCTGCGCTCCCTCGACCGCCTCGGCCTCGGCTTCGGCAGCTGACCCCCGGCCATCGGGCAGCCGGCCTTCACCGTGGCGGTCGTGGCGAGCCGCGGTCCCGCGGCGCCGGCGCGGTGAGGGCGTACCTGTCTTCAGCACCCGCCCCGGTCCCCGCGTGTCACGCCTGCCCGGCGAGAGCCGTGTCAGGTGGTGGCTCCGGGTAGGCGCCACTCATCGAGCATCAGGCGGCGACCGCGCCGCATGGGTGCAGAGGAGCGGCTGTGAGAGGCAATCCGGCGAAGGTGTCCGGCGATCGGATCGCCGATCCGTGGGGACGCCGCACCCCGTACGGCCGGGGCGGGCAGTGGCCCGTACGCACCGGCACCTGCCTGGCCGAGGAAGTGGCCGAGGGTGGAGTCGAAGCGTGGGTGCGGGCGGCTTCGCTCCTGCATTCCGACGGGGACGCGATGGACATCGCCGTCCGGGACGGGCGGATCGTGGGGGTGCGAGGCCGGGCCGCGACCGCGTCAACCGGGGCCGGCTGGAGCCGAAGGATCTGTACGCGTGGCAGGCGAACGGCTCGGCGGACCGGCTGACCCGGCCGCTGGTCCGCGACCGATCGGCTCGGTCGTCAGGGGTGGAAGAGGACCTTCACCATGTTGTCCCGCTTCCTTTGGAAGTCCTCGTACGCCTTCGGGGCGTCGTCCAGGGACAAGTGATGGGTGGCGAAGCCTTCGACGCCGAGAGGGTCGCCGTCGGTCAGCAAGGGCATCAGGTCGTCGACCCAGCGGCGGACGTTGGCCTGTCCCATGCGCAGCTGGATCTGCTTGTCGAACATCGTGAGCAGGGGGAGCGGATCGGCGGTTCCGCCGTAGACGCCGGAAAGGGAGATGGTGCCGCCGCGGCGCACGAGCTCGATGGCCAGCTTCAGGGCGCCCAGGCGGTCCACACCTGCCTTCTTCATCAGTGCGGAGGCCATGGCGTCCGGGAGCAGGCCGGTCGCGGTCTGCGCGGCCTTGACGCCGGCACTGCCGTGGGCTTCCATGCCGACGGCGTCGATCACGGCGTCCGGGCCGCGGCCGCCGGTGGCGTCGCGGACCGCGTCGACGAGCTGGTCTCCGTACTGGGACAGGTCGTAGACCTGGACGCCGTGGCCGGCCGCACGGGCCAGACGTTCGGGAACCAGGTCGATACCGATCACCCTGCCGGCTCCTCGGTGGGCAGCGATGCGAGTGCACATGTCACCGATGGGGCCGAGGCCCAGGACGGCGACGCTGCCGCCGGGCGGGACGTCGGCGTAGACGACGGCCTGCCAGGCGGTCGGCAGGACGTCCGACAGGTACACGAACCGTTCGTCGGGCGGCCCCTCGGGAACCCGGATCGGGAGGGTGTCGGCGAAGGGGACGCGCAGGTACTCGGCCTGCCCGCCGGGCACCTGTCCATAGAGCTTCGTGTATCCGAACAGGCTCGCACCGCAGCCGTGCTCGTGGACCTGAGTCGTCTCGCACTGGGAGTGCAGGCCACGCTCGCACATGAAGCAGGTCCCGCAGGACACGTTGAACGGCACGACCACCCTGTCGCCGGCCTTCAGATCCCGGACCTCCGGCCCCACCTCGGCAACCACCCCCATCGGCTCGTGCCCCAGGATGTCCCCCGCCTCCAAGAACGGCCCCAGCACCTCGTACAGATGCAAATCCGATCCGCACAGGCCCGTCGTCGTCACTTTGATCACGGTGTCCGTGGGATCGATGATCTGCGGGTCCGGAACAGTTGCGACCTCAACCTTGCGGCGGCCCTGCCAGGTCACGGCTTTCATCACTCCTCCTCGGTCACATCTGCGTAATCCGGCGCTTCGTCCAGAATGCTGTCGTCTGCACCGATGCAGGTGGCGTCCGGTGTCATGATCTCGCGTGCGGTAGTCACGATGCGTCTCGCGAGAATCGATCGGGCCACGCGGCCGGTCCCGGCGGCCTGGTATGTGCGCGCCTGCCCTCTGCCAGAGGCGCCAAGCAGCCCGCGCCCGCCTTCTCGCCGTCGCGACGGCCACCGGTGAGGCCGCCCGGAGTTTCTCGGCGCCTCGTCCACGGCCTTCGCGAACATCACCGCCTCACCGACGGTGCCGCGATTCTCCTGGCGGAAGGGCGCACCGGCGCTCCTTCCTCTGCGAGGGAGGGCAGACGGAAGGCCGCTGCGGGTGACGACGGCAATGCCGGGTAGCGGCGTTGGTAGGGCCCCTTTTGCCCGACGGTGTGAGGAGGGTGCGATGACAGCCGAGCGATCGCTGGCCCGCTACCACCGGCGACGTGACTTCTCCAAGACGGCTGAGCCTGAGGGCCGGCTCGAAGAGCTGTCGGACGAGCCGCCCTCGTACGTCGTCCAGATCCACGACGCCCGCAGCATGCACTTCGACTTCCGGCTGGAAGCAGACGGCGTACTGAAGTCCTTCGCCGTGCCCAAAGGGCCCTCCAAAGACCCGCACGACAAGCGCTTCGCGACACCGACCGAGTGGATCGGACGATGCCGTTCGTGGAAGCCGCCGCAGCCCACGACGCACTGGCCTCGCGCGGCCGGCGCGGGCGCATCGTATTCGTGCCCTGATGAGCGGACCGCCGCTCGCGGATCGACACGAACACCGGGAATCGCGGCTCGGGCCGTACTGTCACCCGATCGCAGAGTTCCCGTTACCGACCGGGCGTCGTGGACCCAACGGAGCGGCTGACGCCCTGACCCGGACGGCATGTTTCGCGCTCGGTCCCGATCGTGTCGGTTCGTGGGAACTGATGTGTCACCGTACCCATCTATACCAGCGAGATCCGTTCGAGACCACGTTCGGGATCCGTCAGTCTGCACCGGAGTCCGAGTGAAACACCGTTCAGCCACGCTCTGCGCGGCCCTCGTCCTGTCCGCCGTCGCCGCGCTGTCCGGCTGCTCCAGCGAGGGCGATCCCGTCTCCTTCGCCCCGAAGGAGACGGCGAAGCCGGAGGAGAGCAACAAGGCCAGCGACGTCCGGATGCCGACCCACCCGCGCGAGTGGACGACGCAGCGGGAGCTGCCGGACGGGACGCGGGTGGTGCGCACCGACCTGACGGGGCCGAAGTCCGGCTTCACCGGCCGGGTGTGGGCCTGGGTGCCGAAGCAGTACGGCAAGCCCGAGTACAAGGACAGCGCCTTCCCGGTGCTGATGGCACTGCCCGGCGCCGTGGGCTACCCGACAAACTACTTCTTCTCCAAGGAGTTCCGCCTCCAGGAACGGATAGGCGAAGCCGCCGACCAGGGCGAGAGCCTGCCCTTCATCGTGGTCATGCCGGTGCTGAACGCCAACAAGGACACCTACTACGACGGCAGCGACATACCGGGGCAGCCCAAGATGGGCACCTGGATCTCGGACGACGTCCCCGACCTGGTGCGGGAGAACTTCCGCACCTACGCCGACCCGAAGGGCTGGGGCTTCTTCGGCTCCTCCTCCGGAGGTTACGTGGGCATGAAGATGGTGCTCCAGTACCCCGAGCGGTTCAGCGTGGCGATCGCGGGCGGGCCCGACGCGGCACCCGATTCGCCGCTGTGGAACGGCCATCCGAAGGAGAAGCAGGAGAACAGCCCGGCCTGGCTGGCCGAGCAGCTGATCAAGAAGAGTGGCGCCGAAGCCGGCCCCACGAGCAGCCCGTCGAGCAGCGCCAAGGCCGGCTCGAAGAGCAGCCCCAAGAGCAGCCCCTCGCCCGCCCCCTCGACCGGGCCGACCGGGCCGACCGGGCCTACGACCGGCCCCAAGGTGGCGATCTCCTTCCTCATGGGCACGAAGGAGCCGAAACAGGAGGTCGCGGCTCTCGACAAGCTCCGCCAGGAAATCACCAAGGGCCCGATAGAGACCCGGGTGACGTCCTTCGAGGGTGGTCACGACGGGTACAAGTACACGGACACCCTGTTCAACGGGGACCTGAAGTGGATGAGCGGCCGGATGCGCGGCCCGGTCGCCGCGAAATGACCGCCGCCCAGGGGCCCTCGGCCCGTCGGTCACGGGACCTTCTGAGTGTGGCCAGATACGACGGACCCCCGCGGACGGGGCACCTACGGCCCAGATGAAAACTAACCAGCCCCTGCTGCCCGTCACGACCGACCGTGGTGTGACCCCGCGCGCCGTCCACGACGCCTTCGATCCCGCCCGACTGACCCAAGCCAAGCGCCTGGCGGGAATGGACCGTTGCCGACCGCGGCGTCGGCTCGACCCGTGTCGCAGTCGACGGTTGGTCACCCGGATGCGGGGCTCATACCCCCAGCAGGCCGTGGACGTGCTGGGAGGGTTCGGACGCCGCGGCCCCTAGCGCCGAAACAAGGGAAACCGGCTGGTCGCGGCACTTGCGGGAGGCGCGGTGGTCGCCTGTGGTCGCAGGCTGGAAGCGTCCACTTCCCTCCGCCTCCCGGAGGCGATCACCATGCGTACCAGCGTCGGCCGCGGCCGCATCTACCGCCGCTGCGGCTGCAGAGACACCCAGCATCACCAGCTCGGCGCGCACTGTCCTCAGCGTCCAGTGGGCGGAGGGCTCCTGGCCGTCCGGGCCCCGGCCGCCACCGTCGAGCTGAACCTGGACTGACCCTCGCCTTGAGCGGCGGCTGCTCTTGGTGACGGCCCCGGGCCGCGGACGAAGGTGGCACTGTCAGTGACAGTCTCCGCAGGAGTGCTGTCAAAAGGGATCTGGCTGGGGCGGGGCGGGCGGCCGAGGCTGGGTGCATGACAACCGCCGATACCTCCACGACCGCCGCGTCCGCGCCGCCTACCGGTGGCCGCATGACCGGACGCCAAGTCGCCGCCCTGATGGTGCTCCTGGCTTCGCAGTTCATGATGGCCGCGGACTTCTCCGTGCTCAACGTCGCGCTGCCCGAGGTCGGTGTGTCCCTCGGGTTCTCGACGGGGAGCCTGCAGTGGATCACCACGACGTTCGCCCTGTGCGCCGCCGGATGCACCCTCGTCTTCGGCCGCGTCGGCGACTACGTGGGGCGCCGGCGCATCTTCACCGCGGGAATGGTCGTCCTGGCCGTTTCCTCGCTCGTCGGCGGCATCGCCGACTCGGCCGCGATGCTGCTGGTCGCCCGTACACTCCAGGGTCTGGCCACTGCGGCCGTCACGCCCGCGGCGCTCGCCCTGCTCACCACGGCCTTCGCCGAGCCCGCTCTGCGGACCCGGGCGCTCGGCCTCAACAGCGTGATGATGAGCTCCGGGTTCAGCGTCGGCGCGATCCTCGGCGGTGTCCTCACGGATGTGCTCTCCTGGCGCTGGGCCTTCTTCATCAACATCCCCGTGGCCATCGCGGCGATCGTCGTCGTGCCGTTCGTCGTCGACGAGAGCCGGGCCGCGCAGCGCAGCCGCATCGACCTGCCGGGCGCGCTGCTGATCACCCTGGGCCTGTTCGCCGGGATCTACGGCGTCACCCGCGTCGGCGAGCAGGGCTTGGACCTGACGGCGGGCGTCGCGCTGATCGCCGCCGCCGTCCTGCTCAGCGTCTTCTGGACCGTGGAGAGCCGTACCGTCGATGCCCTGGTCCCGGTGAAGGTCCTGAGGAAACCCGACATCGCCTTCGGCAACGTGGCCGCCCTGTTCATCTTCGGCGGCGAGACCGCACTGATCTTCTTCACCGGTCTGTACGTCCAGAACGTGCTCGGCCTGTCGTCCCTGGTCGCCGGCCTGGTGCTGCTCGGCATCGGAATGGGCCAGATCATCGCCGGCATCGTCGGTCCGCGCCTCCTCCAGCGCGTCTCGCCGCGCACGATGCTCGGCGTCTCCCTGGCCCTCCAGGGCGCGTTCATGCTCCCCGCGCTGTGGGCGACCTCGGACTCGCGCTGGCTGATCCCGCTGATCATCACCCAATTCGTGAACGCGTTCTTCTCCATGATGGCGGCCCTGTGCTTCATGGTCATCGCCACCTCGTCCGTCGATGCCGACGAACAGGGCATGGCGACCGGGATGGCCACACAGAGCCAGCAGGTCGGTATCGCGATCGGCATTCCGCTGGTGAGCGCGGCGTTCGCCACCGTCGTCGGGCAGGGCACCGCGACCACCGCCAAGGAGCTCACCGGCATCCACGTGGCCATCGGCGTGGCCGGCGTCTCCCAGTTCGCCGTCGGCCTGCTCCTGTGGCTGGTGCTGCGCAGCAAGTTCAGCAGTCCGCAGTGACCGCGTAGAGCCGATGTGGCGGCAGCCACGGCCGGGAGAGCGGTCCGCACCGCCCTCCCGGCCGTTGTGGCGCAGGTCACCGCGATCCAAGGCGGGATTGCCGATGCCGTTCGGCACTTCATAATGAGAAGGGTGGAACAGATCATGAACACGGACCTCGGTAGCTATCTGCGACAGATGCGCGAGCGTGTCCGACCGGAGCAGATGGGGCTGCGCACCAGCAACTCCCGCCGCGTTCCTGGACTGCGCCGCGAAGAAGTGGCCGCGCTGGCGGGTGTGAGCCAGACCTACTACACCCGGCTTGAGCAGTCGCAGACCGCCCACGCGTCCCCGCAGGTCCTGCTCTCCATCGCCCGCGCACTGGATCTCGGCCGCGACGAGCAGGACTACCTGCTCAAGATCGGCACAGCGGTGCAGAACCCGCAGCGGCAAACGCCCGATGACGACCAACTCAGCTTCAGCACCAGGATGCTGATGTCCTCACTCGGCAGTGTGGCGGCAGCCGTGCTGAACTACCGGTGCGACATCCTGGCCTGGAACCCCCTGTACCACCAACTGTTCGCACCGCACCTCGAATTCGGCGTCCCCCAGGATGTCGAACAGCGCCCCAACATCATCAAAATGAACTTCCTCGACGAGAACGTCCGGGCTCTGTACGCGGACTGGGCCGCCGAGTCGGAGTCAAACGTGACGTATCTGCGATTCATCTCGGGAAATCACCGACACGATCCGCGGCTTGCCGAGCTGATCGGCGAGCTGACCATCCAGGATGAAGAGTTCGCGGCGCTCTGGTGCCGCCAGCGGGTGGCGAACTGCATCGAGGGCACCAAGCTCTTCGACCATCCGGTGGTGGGCGAGCTGGAGTTGATGTACCAGTCCGCGGGCCTCCAGGACGGCAACATCCTGAAGCTCTACCACGCGGAGCCCGACTCCCCGCACGAGGCGGCCCTGCAGCTTCTGACGGTGGATCTGAACTCCGTTCACCGGAGCTGAAGGGTCAAGGAACACCTCGCCGAGTCCGAGCTTCTCGCCCCGCTCGACCTTGACCTGGCCCTCCTTGATCTCGCCGTAGTACGAGTCCACCCACTGCGGGTCGGTGTGATGGGCGGCGCCGAGCACCTCGTACGCGGCGTCGGCCGAGACTCCAGGGGGAGCCGAAGAGTTTCCGCCGCGTTCAAGCCCATGGTGGAGAGGGGCTCACACGCTGGTCACCGGATGCACTCGCCCCAACGCGGGCAACGGCCCGGGCGGGGACACCTCGGGGAAGCGGGCGGAGGCTGGCGGAATCACGAAGGTTGTGATCGGAGAGGCCACGCCACGCCTGAGGATTGTCGCCTGTCATACGGCACACAGGGGGGAGACGAGCGTGGACCATGAGGCGCTCACGCCGGCGGTGCGCAGGCTTTTGGACGATCCGCGCGTGGATCCAGAGCGGGAGGTGTCCGGTACCGAGGAGGCAGCACACGCAGTACGTCTCCTCGACCAGGGGCTGCGCGAAGGACCGGGGGTCTTCCGCAGAATGGCCGAGGGCGCTCAGCGGGGCGCCGAGACCCTCCCGTCAGACCCGCTCCAGGTGCTCTCCGAGTTCGTACAGAACGCCAACGATGCGAGGGCCAGCCAGCTGCGTTTCCTGTGGCGTCCAGACGCGCTGCTGATCGCCCACGACGGCGTCAGCGTGCGCATGGGTGATGTCCTACTCCTCGGTATGCCCTGGCTCGGTGGCAAGACCGCCGACGCTCAGAGCACGGGCGTTTCGGCATCGGGCTGTCAACGCTCAGGGCACTCGCAACGACCTGGGAAGTCCACTGCCATCCCTTCCACGTACAGTTCGCCGATCTCGCCCTGGAACCAGTCGCTCCGCCGGAGCTACCAGAAGAGATCTCCGGACCCCAATGGACGGTCTTCCGTATCTCTCTGGAGCCGGACGCGCTGCCCGCCTCCGATCTCTTCGAATGGTTCGAAAGGGCGTCTGACCTGTGCCGCTGCCCTGCCGCGAGCGCGGACACACGATTCCCGGCGCGTGATCCAACGTCAAGACGCCCCATCCGGACAGCGGCCGGAAACCGGCTGCCCGCCCGAGGGCTCCTTCGGCGCTGAATACCCTCAAATGTGGCCTATAACCGACTGTTGACGGTATGTGTGTGCGTCGATAAAGCTTCTGGCCGGACCGATTCGAGGAGCCATCCATGTCGGGGCATGTCATCGACGCGTTCTTCACTGTCACCGATGAGAAGGAGGGGCTCACGATCGGCTACGCCGTGCAGGGCGGCCGGATCGCCCGCTGGGACTGGACCAGGAAGCGGATGTACGACGTCGACGCGGTGCCGCTCGCACAGCGCTGGCCGCAGTTGCCGGAGGCGTTCCGGCAGGGAATCGACGCCGCCCTCACCACGCAGGCGGACAACCCCTGGTCGTGGGTGTTCCGGGGCCCGCAGTGCCTGATGCTCAATCCCCTGGACGGCTCCGTTGCCCAGGTCAGCACCATCGCCGCCCGCTTTCCCGGGTTGCCGGCCACCTTCGCTCAGGGCATCGACGCAGCCCTGCCCGCCCCCGGCGCCGGGGCGGGCGTCAACGAGGTGTACTTCTTCAGCGGCTCCCAATGCGTCCGCTACGACCTGCGTATCCCGGCGCCGGTCGAGATGAAGACCATCGCCCAGGTGTGGACCGGGCTGACCGCGAAAGCACCGGAGTTCGCGCATGGGCTCGGAGCGGCGACGGTGGATCCCGGCACCGGGAAGTGCTACCTCTTCCGGGGCGGCGACTACACCGAGGGCACGCTGGCCGACACGACCATCCGGGAGAACGCGGCCGCAGTGGGCAACGCGGCGTGGCCCGGACTGCTGCCGGCGTTCACCCGGGGCCATGTGATCATCTGGGCGGACGGTCGGCCGGTCGCCCTCGATCTGGAGACCGGGCAGAGCGAGCAGATGCCGACCGGTGTCCTCTCCGGGGCACCGGTCACCAGCCCGGACGGCCGCTACCTGTACCTGACCCACAACGATCAGTTTTCCTGCTACGACATGGCCACCGCGCAGGTCCGCTGGCACACCACTCGCGTGACGGACGGGAGGCGCGCTGTCTTCAGCCGGGACGGCGGTCGCATGTACTTCGTGTCCAAGTTCACCAAGAAGCTCACCGTGGTCGATCCGGCCGGGCCGGACCTGGTTGCGGCCATCGATCTATACGACTTCGACCCCACGCGGGACCGGGAGGGAAGCGATCCGGGTGGCGACGATCCTGCGACCGGGTCCATGAGGCCCGATGACGCTCAGGAGGATGGGCGCCCCCTTTCGGAGTTCCTCCCGGGCTGGCAGGACGCGCCGCCCGTGGCGCTCTCCCCTGACGGTGGCATGGCGTACGTCGGGTTCCGCAGGGAGGCAAACAACACCTACCGCATCCTCGAAGTCGACCTGGAGCAGCGGAAGGTGCTGCAGAGCTTTCGCCTACCCGAGGCCGGTGCGCCTCTCGACGTGGCGATCGACGCGGACGGGCGGATCGCCCATGTCGCCCAGGAACGCGGCACGTGCGCGATCGATCTGCACACCGGCGCCATCGCCTGGGAGGGCGTCCTCCCGCCGTGCCGGGCGATGAAGCTCACGCCCGACGGCGGCGAACTGTGGTGTCTGCCCGCCGTGGACCGTGGCGGCGTGCTGGTCGCTGCCCCGGACGGCCATACCGTCCTGCGGCGCATTCCGGTCGGCCCGGATGGCGGCCTCGGCACCGGTTGGGACCTCGAATTCAACCACTTCGGGACATACGCCTTCGTCTTGACGGAGATTGCACCCGAATACATCTCGCATGTGGCGGTAGTCGACGTCACCGCCCGCCGGACGACCGCCAACCACCCCGTCTCCGGCCCGCGACGCCTCGGCATCCGGTTCGCCTACACCACCTACTGAACAAGCGCCCCAGCCGCCCCACCCCCCTTGACCCGTACTACAGAGGGAGTTCCGTCGTGCCCGAGGCACCGCCCGTCATCGATGCCTTCTTCACCGTCACGGAGAACGGCCGGGAAACCGGATTCGTCACCCGGGGCGGACGCGCCGCCCGGTTCGATTGGGACACGGGCCGGATGGCTGACGGTGCCCGTCCGCTGGAGCGTCTCTGGCCGTCGCTGCCGGCCGCGTTCCGCTCCGGGTTCGACGCGGTGCTGGTCACCGCCGACCCGTGGTCGATGGTTTTCCGCGGCGCGCAGTGCCTGCTGCTGAACCCGCTGGACGGCTCCGTCGCCGAGGTCAGCACCATCGCCGCCCGTCTTCCGGGGCTGCCGCAGCCGTTTCCGCAAGGTATCGACGCGGCCCTGGCGAGTGGTGCGGGGCAGGAGGTGTACCTCTTCGCGGGTGATCAGTGCGCCCGCTACGACCTGCGCGYCATGAACGTGGTGGAGGTGGCGCCGCTGGAGCGGATGTGGCCCGGACTCGCCCAGCACGCGCCGGCGTTCACCGCCGGGATCGACGCCGCCGTCAGCCGTCCCTCGCAGGGCGCCTTCCACTTCTTCCGCGCTGCCGATTCCACCCGGGGGACGCTCGCTACCCGCACGGTCACCGAGACCGCCCGGCCCGTGGACGACACGACCTGGCCGGGGCTGGTCCCGACGTTCGCCTCCGGCTTCGTCTATGTGCAGGTCGGCGGGAACATCGATGTGATCGATCTGGACGGCGGCCGGGTCGTCGCAACCTTGGACATCGACCCGCACAGCGACTCCTCCGCCGCCCTGCAGATGAGCCCGGACGGGCGGCTGCTGTATGTATGGACCCACACGCAGCGTCTCTGCCTGGACACCATCACTCGTGAGATCGTGGCCGATCTGCCTTTCACGGGCGGCGAATCACCGGTGTGCGGAGTCGCGTTCAGCGCAGGGGCGTCGCTGGTGCACGGCGCCACGGAGCACTGGGAGCAGGGCAAGCTGTATCTGGACACCTTCCGGGCCGGTACTACCGAACGCACCCAGCGCGTCGAACTGCGGGCCCAGGACCTGCGTGCCGCGCTGTCCGCGCAGGACGACGGCGCCGATGTGAAGGCCACCGGTATCCGGGCAGACATGGGGCCGGTCGTGACCTCTCCCGACGGCCGGTTCGTGTACCTCGGCGTGGATCTCGACGGCCGGGGAGCGGTCGTCGAGGTGGACGTGCAGGCGGGACGATTGCGCCAGGCGTTCCGCATGCCCGCAGGCAATTCGCATACGACCGCCGTTTCCCCGGACGGCTTCCATCTGCATGCCGCGGGCCGGGAAGGCGTCTGCACCTTCGACGTCCGGAACGGTGCGGTTGTCCGCCAGGGTGTGCTTCCCGGCTGCACGGCGCTGGCTGTCTCGCGCGGCGGCGACGGTCTGTACTGCCTGCCCTGGGACTGGGACACCAAGGAGGGCCTGCTCATCGCCGACCCGCTCAGCCATGCGGTCCGCCGCCGCATCCCGGTCGGCGGCTCGGGCGGCCCCGGCCACCCGCATGCCATCGCCTTCGACTACGCGGGCACGTTCGCCTTCCTCAGCGAGGAACACGCCAACGCCGTGGTGATCGTCGACACCGAGACGTACGACATGGTGCGGGCCATCCCGACGCGCGACGGCCGGCGGCCGATGAGCATCGCCGTCGGCCCGTACTGACCCGCGGCCGGACCCGCCACCACTACCTCGACCCCGCACACCCGGACCGGCCCCTACGGGGCCAAGGGGGAACGATCAACGTGACCATGGCCGCACCCGAACGCGTCACCCTCCGCGAGATGCTGGAGGAGATCGAATCAGTCGACCTGGAGCTACCCGACGAGCTCGTCCCGTACCTGGAGAACGTCCACTTCCACGAGGGCCTGCCCGGCCGGGACAAGCTGATCACGGCCCAGTTCCCGGGATATCTCGACGAGCCCGGCGGCCCCAATCCGGTCGACGCCGTGTTCCTCAAGACGTACAGCCTCGGTACCGAAAAGATCAGTGCCTTCATTCTCAGCGTGCGGGTCGGGTTCGACGGCTCCACCCTTCCGCTGGTCGGCGAGGGCATTCCGGAAGGTGCCCTCACCTTCCCGCTGCTGCGCGTGCTGTACATCTCCCAGCAGTTCGACACGGCCCAGACCGACCATCTGAACACTCTGCTCGCCGGATACGGCCTCGCTGAGCCCGTCTTCCCCCGGCCCAACGCGACGTCCGACAACGTATGGGAGAAGGGCATCACCGGCGTCGTCACCTGGAAGGTCGACGGCGGCGAGATGCCGGGGATCGCCATCCGCTCGGACAAGGAGAAGAAGAAGGAGGAGCCGCCGGAGCCCGACAAGGAAGTCGCCCTGCCCGGGCTTCCCCTGTCGTACGGGCCGCTGGAGATCGCGGCCCTGAAGCGGGGCAAGGACAAGAAGGGCCTGCGCCTCTACTTCACCGGGGAAATCCGTATCGCCGGCTCGGTGTTCGCGCTCGACGGCCTCGGGCTGGTCATCCCGCTCAAGATGGGAAGGAGGCCCCAGCCGCAACTGGGCGGTGCCTCGCTCGCGCTGCGCCGCAGCGCGCCCTCGATGGCCATCGACGCGGCGCTGCGTTGGGCGGGCGGCAAGGACGACGAGATCGTCGGCGGGCTGATGGGCCTGGTCAGGGTGACCACACCGATGGTGGAGATCATGGGTGCGGGCGCCTTCGCGCGGGCCACGGCTGGGTACAACACCGTGTTCCTCTATCTGGAGGCGTTGCTGGCGGGCGGACGGTCGCTGTTCGGGCCACCGCCGTTCACCGTCACCGGCCTGTCCGGCGGCTTCGGCTTCAACAGCCGGGTGGTCCCGCCCGAAATCCACCGGCTGCCCGACTTTCCGCTGATCGGGCGGCTCAACGCCGCCCCGGCCCTGCCCGGCGCGCCCGCGCCGGAGCCTCCCGATCCGATGGACATGCTCGACCGGCTCGCCGGGCCGAACGGCTGGGTGCGGCCCGAGGAGGGCTCGTACTGGGTGGCCGTCGGCGTGCGGTTCACCTCCTTCCGGTTCATCGAGACGCAGGCTCTCGCACTCATCGAATTCGGGAACCGGCTCAACCTGATGCTGCTGGGCCGCACGTCCATCAGCCTGCCGAAGAACACCGTCCCCGGGGCGAAGGAGCACGCGCGGCTCAACATCGACCTGCGGCTGGCCTATCTCTCCGACCGCGACCTGCTCGCCCTGGACGTGGCGGTCGGCGAGGGCTCGTACATCTTCGACCCGGGCTGCCAGCTCACCGGCGGGATCGCCCTGTACGTCTGGACGGGCGGCGACAGCGCCGGTGACTTCGTCATCAGCCTGGGCGGCTACCACCCGCAGTTCGCGAAGCCGGCCCACTATCCGGTGCCCGCCCGCCTCGGGCTGGAGTGGAACCCGTGCGGCCGGGTCACCGTCCGCGCCACCGGCTACACCGCGCTCACCCCGGGCGCCGTGATGTTCGGCGGAGCGCTCGTCGCCCGCTACGAGAAGGGCGCGGTGAGTGCCTGGTTCACGGCCCATCTGGACGCGCTCATCCAGTGGAAGCCGTTCTACCTCGACCTTGCCCTGGGCATCTCGATCGGGGTGGCCGCCACGATCAAGATCCCGATCGTGAAGATCAAGGTACGGGTGTCCTTGGAACTCGGCATCGACCTGCAACTGTGGACCCCGCCCATGGGCGGCCGGGTCACCCTCAAGGTGTGGTTCATCTCCCTCTCCTTCGACTTCGGCTCCTCCCGCAAGGGCGCCCCTCCCGTGCCGTGGGGCGATTTCCAGACGCAGCTGCCCGCGCCGGTGCGGACCAAGACGGAGAAAGGCGCCCTGCTGGACGTCGACCCGCAGGAGACGGCGGCCCGCAGCGCGGCGCGGGCTCCGCTGCTGGTCTCCCCGGACGGCTTCGTGTTCTCCACGGAATCCGCGCTGCCCGCCTCCCAGGTGCTGGTCAACGGGGTGGAGTACGCCACCGGGGACCCCGTGGACATCCGGCCGATGCGCCGGAGCGGGGTCACCTCCAAGCACCTGGTGCGGATCCAGCGGGGCGTCGGGAATCCCGAGGACTTCGACCCGAAGGACAACGGGTGGGACGTCACCGTGATCCGCCGTGGGCTTCCCCGCTCCCTGTGGGGCAGCCCCTTGGAGGATCCGGAGGCGGGGAGGGACGAGCCCGGCCTGGTGCCCGACCTGATCACCGGTCTGCGCTTCGAGGTGCCCTCGCCCGAGCTCGTCGAGGGACTCGGCCCGGTCAGTTCCCGCTCCCTCGGATTCGACCCCCTGCGGAACGGCGTGATCCCGCTGCGGAACGCCGATCCCGCCGGGCCGGCCCCGCGTGACGAGGACGACACCATCACCGTGATCGCCGAAACCCTCGACGCCGCGGAGACCGTCGCCGGGCGCGCCGCCGTCCTCACGGCCCTGGGCCGGCTGGGCGTCTCGCCCGGCGCGGACGCGGACTCGCCGCTCACGGCCTACGCGGCCCTGGCCACGCGCACCATGACCAGCGTGCCGATGGCCGTCCACGCCGCCTGACCCCCCGACCCCTCACCCACCTCGGAGGTGACCACCGTGCGGGATACCGACGGTCCAGAGCTCCATGTCTTCTTCCATGACCACCTCATCCCGCACGCGGGCGCCGGCGTCTACACGGTGGTCGCCACCCACGAGCTGTACGACGAGAACGGCGACCGCCTGGACACCGCGCCCCCGCTGCCGGTCAGCGAGCAGGCGTTCGAAGTCCGTCCGGCCCGGTTCGTCCTGGACGACGGCTCCGTGCACGCCTACTACCCGCCGGAGGGCAGCTCCGGCTCGTACGACAACGTGCTGCCGCACATCACCCTGACCCGGGCCGTCCTGCCCTGGGACCGGGAGCTGACACCCAATTCCCGGTCGCGCGCCCACGCGCCGTGGATCGCGCTGCTGGTCTTCCGCCAGGGTGAACTGCCCGACGACCCCGGCGCGCTCGGCGAGACCGTGACGCGCACCGTCGGGGAACTGCGGGTCACCGCTGGTTCCGGCGTCATCGGCCCCGCCCTGCGCTGGCCGCTCCCGCCGGATGTCGAGGCGAGCAAGTGCCGGACCATCGACGTGCCCGCCGAGGTGTTCCGCGCGGTGGCGCCGTGGCAGGACGAGATGTACTACCTCGCGCACGTGCGGGACGTGAAGCCGCCCGAGAGCCGCGCCGGGGAGGAGAAGATCACCGAGGGCCGGTACGCGGTCGTCACCGCCAACCGGTTCCCCCGCGTCCCGGGCCGGTACGTGGCCCACCTGGTGTCCCTGGAGGGGTACGAGCCGCACCTGCGGCCCGACCCGCCCACCGGGCACGAGACCGTACGGCTGGTGTCCCTGCACGCGTGGTCCTTCCAGCACGACCCGTTCGGCGTGCTCGACACCGGCGCGCTGCTGAAGAAGCTCGTCGACCCGGGCCACCAGGACCCGGAGGGTGACGAGCAGCTCGCCCTCCGGCTCCCCGTGCCCCCGCCCGGCCAGGGCGAGGACGCGGCCACGGCGTACGCGCGCCGCAGGCTCGCGCTGGGGCATGTCCCGGTGGCGTACCGCACCCTGTCCGGGGAGCTCACCTACGCCTGGTACCGGGGGCCGGCCACGCCGGTCACCGCCCCCGAGGTCCCCGGCCAGGCGTTCGAACAGGGGCACACCACCTCCGACCACGCCCTGGTGTACGAGCGCGAGCACGGCCTGTTCGACGTGAGTTACGCGGCCGCGTGGACCCTCGGCCGTACCGCGGCGCTCGCCGATCCGTCCTTCGCCTCCGAGATGACACGGGCGCGCCGGGAGCTGGCCAACCAGGCCGTGGTGATCCGGGCGACCGCCGGTGACCCGGCGCGCTCGCGCAGCGGCACCGGTCCCGGGGCGAGCGGGGTCCGGGGCCTCGGCGGGCTGCTGGAGCTCGCCGAACCGGCGGACGGACGCTCCCTCGCCGAGGCGTTCGCCGCGCCGCCCGACGACGAGGCGACCGAAGAGCCCTTCCCGGCCGAAATCCCGCGCCCCCGGCGTGACCGGGCCGCCGGGGAGGCCGCGCTCGTCTCCCCTCGCGCGATGGAACTGCTGTCGGAGACGGCCGCGCGTTCGGCCCGCTCGCTCGCCGAGTGGCTGGACCGGCTCGCGCTGCTGCACGGCATCCCGTTCCACCACCTCGTCCCCGACGAGCGGATGCTGCCGGCCGAGTCGCTGCGCATGTTCCGCATCGACCGGGCGTGGCTCAAGGCCGTGGTCGCCGGAGCCTCCGACCTCGGGCTGCACACCACCACCGACCTCGACGTCGACCGGCATCTGCGCACGGCGGTCGCGAGTCGCCGCACTCCGGGACGGGAGCCCGAGGCCGGACTGCTGATCCGCTCCGCCTTGGTGCGGGCCTGGCCCGAATTCCCGCTCGCCGCCTACCTGAACGGGAACGAGGTGACGATCCTGCGGCAGGACCGGCTCGCCGAGGACACCCTCATCGCGCTGTTCGACGCGGTGCCGGACCGCGTGGACATCCTGGAACCGGGCCAGGGCATCCACTTCGGCATCGACGAAGGGGACGTCGTCTCCCTGCGCAGCATCGGCGGCGCGGACGCCCCGCCGCTGGGCGAACCCCTGGACGCGTACTACCCCGACCCCGAGGACCCGGACGCGGGCACCGTCTTCACCCGCTATCTGCGGTCCCGGCCCACCGGTCAGACCCCGGACGTGCTGCGGCTGCGCGGCGACGACGGTCTCGTGCCGGAGCTCGCCGGCGCGTTCGGCAGGGAGGGCGACGAGCGGGACCTCACCCCTGCCGAGTTCGCCGTGAACCTGGTCAACGCCCCGCAGTTGCAGCGGCTGACCCCAGGCGGCGCTCCGTACGTCCCGTCCGGTAGCGGCACCACGCCGGCAGCCCCCGTCCCCGCCACCGACCGGAGCCCCGCATGACCGAGTCCCCCCTCACTCCTCCCGTGGCACCGGACCTGATCGTCCCCGTGCAGCTGCACGCCCTGACCGTCAGCGAACCGGAGTCCGACCCCGGGTACTTCCAGCGCTTCGGGCCCAACTTCACCAAGATGCTTGAGGAGAAGAAGGCGGCCGAACCCGAGCCCGGCAGGGGCAACCAGGCCCCCGGTACCGGCGTCTATCTGCAGTGGCAGCTGCCCGAGGCACTGGCCACGGCCCACTACGACCCGGACACCGAGGAGACGACCCTGCCCCTGGTGCCCAACCGGTGGCTGGTGGTCCGCCATCACCGGGTGCCTTCCGGCCGGCCCGGCGCCGGGGAGGTGCGGGCCGCCGCGTGGCTGATCCACAGCGACTACCTCGAGTACGCCCACTACGACAGCGCGCACGGACCCGGCGAAGCCGCCTTCCTGTCGGACGACCCGGAAACCGGCGCACAGCGTGAGGACTGGCTGGGCCGGGCCGTCGACCTGCGCGTCGAGGAGTGGCGGGAGCCCGACAACGCCCCGGACCCGTTCCTGACCGCCGCCGGCCCCGGCCTGCTGGCCTTCGCCGGCTTCCAGCCGTACCACCCGAACGTCTTCTCCTTCCACGACACCCTCAAGGACCTGGAGGGGTACGGGCACAACGAGCCCGCTCCCACCACCCTGAGCTACTGCGCGATCGGCTGGTACTCCGACGACGACGGGGACATCCTGCGCCGGGCCGCCGACATTCCCGGACTGCTGCCCCCGGTCGTCAACGGTCCCGCCGATGTGCTGCGCGCCCTGGGCTGGGCGCTGCCCGGCCTCACGGACCGCGAGGACGACGCCGAGGACGAGGGCACGGGCGCGGAGAGCGCCGAAGGGCCGGCCCCCGGCCCGGTGCGGACCGTGTACAGCGGCACTGCGCTCGGCATTCCCTGGGACTATTACGAGACGTACGCGTCGGCGCGGCCCAAGGACTACAAACCGAGGGTGGCCGTCGGGCACAGCACCGGCGACGCGTTCGCCGCGCTCACCCACCGCCGCACCCGCTCCGCCCGGACCGCCGGTCTGGTCAAGGCGCTCTACCACGGCTCCATCGACAGCCACGACCTCCCCGACGGCGCCGCCGAGCTCGAACGCGCCGCGCACACCGCGACGTTCGGCGCGTCGGCGGGCGGTACGACCTGGGTCCTCGTCCCCCGCCCGGGTGGTGGCGACGAGAGCCTCGACGGGCCCGTTCCCCCGCACCTGGTCGACCCGCCGGAGTGGCTGCACCAGCTCAACACGGACCAGCGGGAGTTCGACGCCCTCACCATCGAGCTGGCCGGGCTGCGCGAGCGGCTGCGCACCCTGTGGTGGATGAAGGAAATGCCGGGCAGCCACCCCGACGGCTTCGACAGCGAGGCGGCCGCCCAGCTCGACCCGGAGGCCGACGACAGCCCGGCCCGGCGATCCGCGGCCATCGCCGGGCGCCTCGCGGAGCTCGCCCTGGTCATCCCGCACGGCACCACCTCCGAGGAGGTCGAGGCCGCCATCGAGGGCTTCAGCCGGACCAAGCGCCTGCCCCCGGAACTGGAACTGCGCCGCACCTTCGAGGAGTCCTACCACCGCACCAGCGACCCGGTGGTCGTCGTCGAGGGCGCCGGCGTCGGCGCACCCCTGACGCGCGACCCGGACGACCCGCTGCCCTGCCGCACGGTGGACGGGCTCCTCAAGACGATCCGGGCGGGCGACGAGCATTGGACGCCGCCCGCCGCACTGCCCCCGCTGGACCTGGTCGAGGAGACCTCCCCGCTCGAACTGCCGGTGCTGCCCGCCCCCGGCCGGGCACTGCTCGCCGAGTTCGCCCTGCTGGACCGCGCCGCCCGCACCGCCGACCCGGACGAGCCGGGGCGCACCGTCCTGGACACCGCGCTCGCCGATCCGGAGCAGCGACTGACCGGCACACCCGCCGAGTACACGGCGGTGTGGGTCCAGCCCTGGCTGCCCATGTACCTCCAGTGGGACCTGCGCTACTGCCCCGCGCCCTATATGACCGGCGAGCGGGTCAACTGGACCTTCGACGGCGAGCGGTACACCTGGACGGGCGAGGGCGCCGACCCCGGCAACGGCCAGGACGGTCCCGAGTGGATCTCCTTCGCCAACCGGGCGTTCCTCACGCCCAGCGTGCCCCACGTCCTGGCCGCCCAGGCGAAGCGGCTGGCCCGTACCTACGGGCAGGCCGGCGCGGCGGCACTGTCCCGGCTGCGGGCCGGCCTCGGCGATCTCGACGTGCTCTCCCAGACGCTCGACGGCTTCAACGACCATCTGCTGATGCGGGACACCGGGGCGCGCCAGTTCACCCCGGACGACGTCCTTCCGCTGATCGGCGAGGCCGGGCACGTCGCCGCGCCGGGAACCCTGAACGACAACGCCCGCTTCCGGTTCCAGCCCCTGCGGGCCGGCCAGTTCTACTTCCGCGACCTGCGCGTCATCGACCGCTTCGGCCGGTGCGCCGTCCTCACCGCGGTCGACGGCGAGGAGCATCTGAAGTTCAAGCCGGTACTCAGCGCGGAGGCCACGCCGAGCGAGCCGCTCAGGGCGAATATCAACGCGCCCGCACGGTTCGTCCAGCTGCCGCCGCGCCTGCTGCAGGAGGCCCGGACCCGGCTGCGCCTCGCATCCGCAACGAACGAGCGTACGGCTCCCGCGCCGGCCGGACCGTCGCCGCTGTCCGGCTGGCTGCTCGTCAACCACCTCGACAAGACCCTGCTGGTGTACGGGCCCGGCGGCGAGCCCCTGGGCGAACTGCGGGTGATCCGCACCTCGCGGACCGAGCAGCGCACCGAGTGGACGCGCCTGCCGTCCTCCCCGTACGAGCACGCGTCGGACCTGGAGGCCCACCACCCGCACCTGGCCGGGATGGTCGCCGGGCTGCTCGGACCCATCGGTCCGTTCCGGGCGCTGATGGCCACCATCAACGAGCGGCTCGGCGAGACGACGGACGCCGGCACCGGAGACACGGCCGTCCCCGCCCGGCTCGTCGGCCGCCCGGTCGCCGTCTACCGGGCCCGGATCGACCTGGAACTCAAGGGAGAACCGCTCACCAACCCCGGCTGGCACCACGCACTGGACCCGGAGCGGGAGGAGTATCCCGACTACACCTGGCCGGTCCGGCTCGGGGACCCGTACCTGCTGACCGACGGACTGATCGGCTACTACGCCCCCGACGCCGGGACGCCGGAGCGCGCCGACTACAGCACCCTGTACGTCACCGCGGAACCGCCGGACGACCCTTATCTGGCCGCGATCGGCAACGGGGCGTCGCTGGCGCTGCCGGCGCGAGAGCCCGGCAAGGAGGTCTCCCACCACATCACCGTCCTGGCCGACCCGCACAACCCCGTGCACGCCACCACCGGCATCCTGCCCGTGGTCGACCTCACCCTCCCCGCCGAACACGTCGAGACCGCGCTGCGCCGCATCCGGGCCGCCTTCCGGCTCGGCCCGCTGCTCGCCCCGGTCCGTACCCCTGCCGCTCCCGAGGAGGAGCGCCGCTCCGGCGGCGGGGAGCACGAGGGACTCGTGATGATCCGGCCGGCCTCCTGGCACGGCGAGTGGACCTGGGCCGAACCGGAGGCGGAAGGCGGCGCCGTCCGCTGGACGGAGCGCCCGCTGCTCGCCGCCGACCCGGCACCCCACCCGGACGACCCGGCGCCGCAGGCCCGCGCCGGCTATCTGATGCTGCGCCCCGCCCTCGAGGAGGACCCCGCGTGACCCAGTACGCCCGCTCTCAGCAGGGCACTCTCCTCGACTACCGCTACAAGACCGTGCCGGCCACCGTCAACGTGAGCGACGGGGACGACGTACAGCCGCTCCGGCTGGAGGTGACCGTCAGCGGGCGGGCCGACGCGCACGCGCAGTGCGAGTGGGTCCGGATCACACTGCCCTACGGCAGCAAGGCCGAGGATCTCACGCTGACCGATCCGAAGGACCTGTGGACCAGCGCCGAGGGCGGGGACACCCCCGCGCACGGGGGCGGCTGGGAAGGCGACCCGCAGGCCGTGGAGGACGGACAGATCGTCATTCCCTTCACGCCCCGTCGCAAGCCCGTGCTGTTCAACGGCACCTTCAGCGTGACGCTGGTCGTCTCGTACATCGCAGTGAACGAGGCCCGCGGCATCGCCGTGATCGGCATCACCGAGCGGACCCGGCCCAACGGGGCGGGCTCCTACGAGGAACGCCCGGCTCCGCCCTTCGTCGTGAAGAAGCACACCCCCGGGTTCTTCGTGGACAACTTCCGCGCGTCGCACGCGTCCGTCGACAACGGCAAGAGCGTCACCCTGAAGTGGGACGGCAGCCGGGGCCCGACCTACGAGATCTACTGGGGCGAGGAGGGCTACGAGGACGTCACCAACCACGGGGGCAGCTGGGATTCCCCGTCCCTGACGAACACCACCGGCTTCATGCTGGTCGCCACCGATGCCGCCGACGGCTCGGCGCCGCTGATTCACGCGTTGACGACCGCCGTCACGGTCGAGCGGCCGCACCTCGTGGTCGGCGACCTGGAGGTGAACGGCGTCACCCGGATCCAGGGCGCCCGCGAGCGGGTGACCCTGCCCGCGGCGGGGTCCTCGCAGTACTACCGGGCCGGCACCGACGGGACACTGATCGGCTATCTCCAGGCCGCCAGCGGCGCGGCCGGCTCCACCCTGGCCGCCACCGTCTACCGGGCCGAGACGAACGAGTACACGATGCGGTTCACATCCGTGAACGAAAGCGGCGTGCCGCCGAAGGAAACGCCCGTCAGCCTCCCGGTGCCCGAAGGCGCGGAAGTACTGCTGTACTTCGGCGGGCAGACCGGCGACACCCTGGATCTGGTGTGGCTGCCGCAGGGCACGGGCGGGTTCCGGGTGATCGACCGATGAGCGCCCCCCTGCTCTCCTACGCCCTGGAGACGGACCCCGACCCGTTCCCCGTGGGCGGCACCGCCACGCTGCGGCTGACCGCACGCGGCGGCGCACGGCCGGCATACTGCAAGCGGATCGTGGTGGCCGTGCCCACGGGCGCGGGCGCCGGCGAGCTCACCACGGCGCCGGGCTCGCTCGTCCCGGCAGTGACGGGCGGCGACGCGGCGGACCAGGGCGGCGGCTGGGACGTGGCCGTGACGACACCACCGGGAGAGGCGGTGTTCACCCTCACCCCCCGGGACGGCCGGGGCTGGCTCGCCGGCGTGACCCCGCTGACGTTCACGCTCGGTCAGGTCCGGGTCAACACGGCGACCGGCACGGCACGACTGCGGATCACCGAGGAGACCTCCGCCGACGGCACGGCGTGGGCCACCCCCGAGGCGGACCTTCCCGTGCCCAAATTCCCCGAGGGGTTCGTCTTCCGGGACCTGCGCGCGAAACGGCCCCATGTGAACAACGGGGACCGCGTCACCCTCACCTGGGAGGGCTCCCCCGCCACCTACACGATGGACTGGGGCCGCAGGCCCGTCGAGGTCACCGAGGACGGCACCTGGACCTCACCGTCGCTGCACCACACCACCGTCTTCCGGCTGGCGGCGACCCTGCCGGGCACCACCGCGGAACAGGTCCTGACCACCATGGTGACGGTGGCCCGCCCGCACCTCCGGCTCACCGACCTACGGGCGGACGGCCGGATCCGCAGGTTCGGGACGAGCCGGCCGCTCGCCGCTCCCTCCCCCGGTGCCCCGGCACGCTACACGGCGACCACCGACGGGGTACTGCTCGGCCACGTCCGGGCGCGCAACGGCGGAGAACCTGCTTCCCTCCGGGTCACGGTCCTCGCGGACGACACACCCGTGTACGGGCAGCGGTTCGTGTCGGACAACCGGGACCGGGACAGGCTGCCCTCGGAGACCCCGTTCCATCTACCGGTGTCCGAAGGCTGCACGGTGGTCGTCTCCGCGGAGGGATCCGCGGACGACGACTTCGGCCTCACGTGGATGCCGTACGGCAACGGCCCGCTGGTGCCGCGGGAGTGACGGAGCCGAGGTGCGGCGCCCGGACTCGCGCGCCGCACCTCTCGTACCGCTGAGGTTTGCCGGAGATCTCCATCGCGTGCGGTACGCCCCGCGATGCCCCTCCGTTTTACGGTCGTTGTCATGACAACCGCACTCGCCGGGGCTCGGACGGCTCCGGTGGAGCGGGAGATGGGATCCGCCCGGATATCGGTTCGACCCGCCGCGTCTCCACCGGAGCGAGAGCGCCGCAGGCCACTGCCGGGGACAGAAGCGACCACCACGTCCGAGCCCGTCGGGCAGCTGCGGCAGGAAGCCGGAGTAGCGGTCGGTGGTCGATGCCGCACTCGTCAAGCACGACGTCACCACGGACGGTCCGATACACAGCTCGACCACGGAGCGCGATCTCCATACAGGCGTCGGCCAAAATAGGGCGTGCTCGACCGGCTCCGTAGCCTCTCCGCCGAGGCCGGAGTCCCCCGGGTCGCGGTGCACGATCTGCGACACCTGGCCGCCACGATCACCATCACGGCCGGAGTCCCGCTCACCGTGGTCTCCAAGACGCTGCGGCACTCCACCCTCTCGACCACCGCCAACATCTACGGCCACCTCACCCAACAAGCCGCCCGCGAAGCCGTCGACACCATCGACCACACCCTCACCGAAGCCGAGAAGACCGGCCACCGGACGGACCGGCCGACGTGGCTGCGACCACCACGCGACCACATCCACCGACTCCGCGAAGCCCTCAACCGGCTCCGCTCCCCGCCCCGCCCGTGTTCAGCACCCTGGCGCGCCCACCCAGAACCGGGCGTGCGACCACACTGCGACCACCAGTACTCCGGGCATGGAAAAGGCCGTCCTCTCATGGATGAGAGAACGGCCTCCGACCTGCATAAAGCACAGTCGGGACGACAGGATTTGAACCTGCGACCCCTTGACCCCCAGCGGGCCACCGGGATTGTCTGCACATAACAAACTTAATCCGGGCGCAAGTTGTGCGTGGGGAGGGCTATCGTGCGCCATCGCGCACACCGTATGGTCCCCAGGGCCCCGCGGAGGAGCACTCGCGGCAGACACCTCCGAGGCAGCCACCGCTGCCCAGCATCCGCCGGCAAGGCGCAGAGCCGGGTTGCAGCGCGCGGCGTTTGTCACGGGCTGCTGGCCATGCTCCTCGGGTGTGCCTGGGCCGACCCGATCGCCGCCCTGGTGATCGCCTCCGTAGCCGTCAAGGAAGGCCGTGACGCCTGGCGCGGCGAGTCCTGCTGCGGCCCCATGTCTGTCGGCGACGCGATCAAACCTGGCGAGACCGAGACCAACTACGCGTGCCCGCCCGGCTGCGACTGCTGCTGACAGTGCACGCGGTCGGCTGAGCACGTCGATCGCATACCGAAAGACCCCGTTCCCCCGTCGACACGGGCTCGCCGCCTCACGGTGATGGCGTCACCCGGCTCACGGAGTCAGCTCCCGTGTATCCAGCGGCATTCTCCAGAAGTTGCGTCGGCGTGCGGCATCGAGCTCGCTCTGGAGTGGAGACGGAGGCACAACGAGAACAGGGCAGGCGGCGTGCGCGAGGCAGTAGCGGGCCACCGAAGGGCGGACGAGGCGGCGCAACGCGGCGCGTGATCCCGTGCCGACGACGAGGAGGTCGTCCACGTCGCGGGCAGCGTCCACGAGGGCCGCGCCCGGGGTCCCCCGTACCGTGAGGCCGGCGACAGTGACACCGGGCTTTACGGCACCGAACGCCGTATCGAGGACCTCGCGGAGTCTTTCGACAACCGCGGCGCGGCATTCCGCCAGGGCGGAGGGCCCGAGGCCGTTGCGGCTTCCGAGCTCACCGCCCGGTGACTGCCAGGCCAGGACGACCCGCAGCTCCGCATCGCGCACGCGGGCCTCTGCGGCCGCCCGGTGCAGCGCGGACAGACTCCCCGGCGTTCCCGTCACACCGACCACGACTCTTCGCACGGCCTCTTCCCTCTCTGCTTCGTCCACCAGTTCTCATAGAAGAGCCGGAATGGAGGATGACGTGATGTTGCTGATGGCCTTCTAACGCGGAGATCCGTAACCATGACGGGTTTCTGATGCCCGTGGCTCCGGCCGTCAGTGATCCGTAAGAACATGGCCGGTCGCCGTATGGGTCCCGTTACGAGGTGGCCACAGGTGCAGGGGTGCGGGGATAGCTTCGATGACGCGCCCCGGCCCGCCTCCCCGCAGCCGGGGCGCCAATCGCCACTCGTGGTTCCTCAGGGAGGGCCCCATGTGTTTGTTCCTGTACGACGACGACCCCGATCCTGAAGAACAGGCCCCGGCCGGGCCTCTGTACGTGCCCGCCCGGCCGGGAGGAGCACACCAGGTGGTGCGGCTGTTCCGCACCCCGTTGGGAACCCGTACCGCCGTCGGCTTCACCAGCCCGGACCGGCTCGCCGCCGCGCTCGGTACGGCCCAGCCCTGGATCCGGCTCTCCGAAGCCGCTCTCCGGGCCATGTCCGAACCGCTCGGGGTGAACCTTCTGACCGTCGACCCGACCCTCACCGCTCCCCCGGTCACCGCGGCCGCGAGCACCGCCCTGCTCGCGGCACCGGTCACGCAGGCACCCGGAACCACGGCCCGGACGGCCTGAAGGGATCACACATGACTATCACCGCCCTCTCCGCCATACCGACCGACGCGCGTGAACTCTCCATATGGCCCGCGTCCATGACGCCGCTCCCGCACGGCGGCCTGGCCGTTGGCGGGGTACCCCTCACCGAGATCGCCGACCGGTTCGACACACCGGCCTACGTACTGGACGAGGGCGAGGTGCGCGGGCGCTGCCGGACCTACCGGGAAGCGTTCCCGGACGCCGCCGTGCTGTACGCCGCCAAGGCGTTCCTGTCCCGCGCCATGGTGCGCTGGGTGCGGGAGGAGGGACTGGGCCTGGACGTCTGTTCCGCCGGTGAGCTGGAGCTCGCCGTCACCTCCGGTTTCCCACCCGAGCGCATCGTGCTGCACGGCAACGCCAAGTCGCCCCGTGACCTGGAGGCGGCGCTACGCCTCGGCGTGGGGCGGATCGTCATCGACAGTCCGTCCGAGATCGCCAGGATCGCGGCCGCCGTCGGCCCCGACGGGCGCCAGAAGGTCATGGTGCGCGTGGTGCCGGGAGTCTCGGCAGGCGGCCACGACAAGATCCGCACCGGTACGGACGACCAGAAGTTCGGCCTCTCCCTCACCGACGGGGGCGCGCAGCACGCCGTCACACGAATCCTCGGCCAGCCACAGCTCGAACTGACCGGCCTGCACTGCCACATCGGCTCGCAGATCACCGACGTGAAGCCCTACCTGGTGGCCCTGCGCCGGATGGTGGGGCTGATGGCCCGCATCCGCGACGCGCACGGCGTCGTCCTGCCCGAGCTGGACATGGGCGGCGGCCACGGCATTGCCTACCGGCCCGGAGAACCCGCCTTGGACCTGACCGCGCTGGCCCGACGGCTGCGCGCGGAGCTCATTGAGGGCTGCGCCGCTGCACGGCTGACCGTCCCCCGGCTTCTCATCGAGCCCGGGCGGGCCGTCGTCGGGCCGGCCGGAGTCGCCCTGTACCGGGTGCTCGCCGTCAAGCACACCGGCGAGAAGGTGTTCGTCGCCGTCGACGGCGGCATGAGCGACAACCCGCGGCCCGCCCTGTACGGGGTGCGCTACGCGCCCCGCCTGATCGGCAGAACCTCGGCTGCCGAAACCCGTACGACCACGGTCGTCGGCCGCCACTGCGAGGCCGGCGACGTCCTCGCCGCCGACGTGCACCTGCCCGGCGACATCCGCCCCGGCGACCTGCTCGCCGTTCCGGTTTCCGGTGCCTACCAGCTGTCCATGGCATCCGGCTACAACCTGGTCGGCCGCCCCGCCGTCGTCGCCGTCCACGAGGGCACTGCCCGGCTCCTTGTCCGGCGGGAAACCCTGCAGGACTACCGGAGCCGGGACATCGGCGTCTAGGGCCACGCCAAGGCACGTTCGCCGCCTGCGCTTCTTCATGTCTTCATGGTGAGATGCGGGAAGAAGTGGTCATGGACGATCGCGACGCGTAGCCATCCGAGCTGAGATCGCGTAGGTGCGGCGGCCGGGCGGATCGTCAGCCCTGATGACCGCCCGGTGCCTGCAGCAGCCGGTCCAGCTCCGTTCCGGCATCTTCGTATCCGGCATCGGAGATCCGTTGCAGCTCACGCAGGTCACCGGCTGCCACCGCGCGTCGGGTGAGTAGGAACCCAGCGTGCCGGGATCCCTCGTCCAACAGGTCGCTCAGCTCCGCGAGGTCGCCGGCCGCGTCCGCGAGGTCGGCCAGCCGGTCCAGCGCGGTCTCGTTGCCCTCGTCGGCCAGCTCGCGGAGGGTCTCCCGATCGGGGTTCGTGTTCTCCATGACGCCATGCTGCAACCCTGCCCCAGGGGCAAGGTCAAGTGGGACGATGGGCCGCGTGATCACCATCGGACAGCTGGCCGGCTGCATCGGAGTGTCGATCAAGACCGTCCGCGTCTACCACGACAAGGGGTTGCTCCCCGAACCCGACCGCGACGCGTCCGGCTACCGGCGGTACGGTGCGAACGACGCCGTCGAACTGATCAAGATCCGGACACTGGCAGAAGCCGGCGTCCCTCTGGCTCGTATCCGGGATCTGAGAGCGGCGAGCGACGAGGAATTCCGGCAGGCGCTGGGAGAGATCGACGACGAACTCGGCGCCCGCATCCGCAGCCTGCGGGAAACACAGGGGCGGCTGCACCGGCTCGCCGCCGGGCGGCTGGTACCGCTCCCCGGCGAAGTCGTCGCCCATCTGGAGGACCTGGCCCGTTGGGGATTCACGCCTCGATGGGTGGACCTGCAACGCGACTTGTGGATCCTCGTGTTCGCCACCCACCCGGACCGTGCGATCACCCTGTTTCACGACCAGGCCCAGATCTTGGCCGACCCGGCGCTACGGCAGCTCTTCCTCGGCTACGACCACGCGCACGACCTCGACGCCGACGACCCGCGCCTCGACGACCTCGCCCGCCGTATCGCCGAGGCGAATCGGGAGCGCTACGGGTCCGACGAACGGCCCGGGCTGGATACGGACTCCGAGATCCCCGCCCTCATCCAGGGCACGGTCAACGCTTCGTCCCCGGCGTGGGAACGGCTCGACTCGCTCATTCGCGCCCAACTGAACGCACGACATGAACACCCGGGAGCGATCTGCGAGGCGCGCCTCTTCTCGGACCGTCACAATTCCCTTGGCTGCGGCGTGGAGTGGGGTGGGGTGGGCGAGGGCGCCATCTTTCCAGGTCGACCCGCATGGCACGGCGAGGGGTCTGTTCACCGTCCCAGTACGGCGCCGCAGACACGATCGACGCAGGCGGGCACCCCAGCGGTGGCGGACGACCGTAGACGGCGTCACCTGTCACTGGCTCGCGGTCACGCGTCCCAAGCGGCCGGGAGATACCTCACCCCGCAGATGTCCCGCGTCTCGGGACGCAGGACAACCTCCGCGGCCGGTACGGCCATGCGCAGCGTGGGAACGCACTCGAGAAGCGCGGAGAACGCGACCCGCATCTCGACACGGGCCAGCTGCGCACCCAAGCACCCGGTCTCGCCGTGGCCGGAGGGCCAGGTGCCCGCCCCGCCGGACTCCCTCCGGAGGTCGAGCACGTGGGGAACGGCGTAGTGCTCGGGGTCGCGGCACCCCCACGTGTAGGCGAAGCGCCGGGGTTCGTCGCGTGCGGACGCGATCCGCAGCGGCGCGGATCGCAGGGCCCGGTCCCTGTTCGCCGATTGCTGGCACCCTCCACTACTCGGTGATACCGTATAGCTGTACTCGGTACTACGCAGTACCGGTGACGCCGAGGAGGAAGACTTGAGATGGACGACCTGACGGAGATGCTGAAGGGCACGCTCGAAGGGTGCGTGCTCGAGATCATCGACCGCGAGGAGACCTACGGGTACGCCATCACCCGTCAGCTGAACGAGCTGGGCTTCACCGACGTCATCGAGGGGACGGTGTACACCATCTTGCTGCGACTGGAGAGGAACGGACTCGTCCAGGTGACGAAGCGACCATCCGGGGTCGGTCCCCCGCGCAAGTTCTTCGCGCTCAACGACGCGGGCCGCGAGGAGCTCGCGAAGTTCTGGGCGAAATGGCAGTACGTCTCATCACGCATCGACAAGCTCAAGGAGGGCGGGCGATGAACTTCTGGGAGACCATCACAGGCAGCGATCTCACCAGGGAATGGAAGGCGTTCGAAGCCCGGGCCGCCGCCCTGCCGGGTGACTACCGGGCGGCGTGGGAACAGATCAAGGTCGGCCTGCTCCCCCACGGGGACTTCACCGGCCGCAACCTGATGCCGATCCTCGACGCCGCCCTGGGACTGCTCGAAGAAACGGCGGCGGACGGGCAGAGCGTCCAGGAGGTGCTCGGCGACGACATCCGGGGCTTCTGCACGGCACTGGCCGGCGGCGAAGGGGCCCGAACCTATCGCGACCGCTGGCGCGAGCAGTTGAACAGGAACGTCGCCAGGAAATTGAGCAGGCTGGGAGGCTGACATGGGCATCCAGGACATCATCGAGGGCAAGAAGCAGTGGCGGGCGCACACGGCTCGGGTCAAGGCCCTTCCGCCGGACTACCAGATCGTCTACAAGGAGATGCAGAAGTACCTGTTCAAGGTCGGACCGATCGACCTGCCTGATGGGCCCCTGCTCCCCGGGATCGTCGACTTCTTCGAGGAGGGCGTCGCAGCGGGCAAGGGCGTCTTGCAACTCATCGGCAGCGACGTCGCGGCGTTCTGTGATGACCTGATCAAGGACTCTCCGACCTATGCGGACGCCTACCAGGAATCCCTCAACAGGGAACCCGGCACGGCCGGGAAGTAGCCTCCACCGCTCACCTCAGCGGGCATAGCACGCACGGCTCATCGCTTCGGCACGGCGCGAACAAATGCGGTCCGACCGACTACCAGAGGCCGCCGCAGATCCTGCCCGCCGAGGTGGGCCGAGCAGCCCCGGCGAGGCCCGACTCAGCCCTGCCGACGCAGGCAACACCGTCGACGGTCAAGTCTCCGCGGCAGGGCGATCGACACCCTCCCCATGACGATGCGCATGACTGACGCGCCGTCACAGACGTTCGCTTGAGCCGAATTCCGAAACAGCATCCCCCTGCGTCTCCTGCCTTCGAAAGGGAAGTCGCCATGCCTTCATTTGTCATGCCCACATCCAGCCGGGTGGACGGTCGCCCGTCGCCGACCGCTGTCTCCGCCGTCGGACTACGCAAGTCCTACGGCGAGAAGCTCGTCCTCGACGGCATCGATCTGCACATCCCGGCCGGGTCCGTGTTCGCGCTGCTCGGCCCGAACGGCGCCGGCAAGACCACCGCCGTGAAGATCCTGTCCACGCTCATCACCGCCGACGCCGGTGACCTGCACGTCGGCGGTCACGACCTGGCCGCCGACCCACAGGCGGTCCGTGCCGCGATCGGTGTCACCGGGCAGTTCTCCGCCGTCGACGGACTGATCACCGGCGAGGAGAACATGCTCCTCATGGCGGACCTGCACCATCTGCCCAAGAGCGAGGGGCGGCGGGTCGGCCGCGAACTCCTTGAGCGCTTCGACCTGGTCGAGGCCGCGAAGAAGCCTGCCTCCACCTACTCCGGCGGCATGAAGCGCCGCCTCGACCTCGCGATGACGCTGGTCGGCAACCCGCGGATCATCTTCCTCGATGAGCCGACGACAGGGCTCGACCCCCGCTCCCGCCACAACATGTGGGGCATCATCCGCGGCCTCGTCTCCGACGGCGTGACCGTCTTCCTCACCACCCAGTACCTGGAGGAGGCCGACGAACTGGCCGACCGCATTGCTGTGTTGAACGACGGAAAGATCGTCGCCGAGGGCACCGCCGAGGAGCTCAAGCGGCTCGTCCCGGGCGGGCACGTCCGGCTCCGCTTCACCGACCCGGTCGCGTTCCAGTCCGCCGCTGACGCCCTGCGCGAGGTCACCCGGGACGACGAGGCACTGTCGCTGTCCATTCCCAGCGACGGCAGTCAGCGCCAACTCCGCTCCATTCTCGACCGGCTCGACTCCGCCGGCATCGAGGCGGACGAACTGACCGTTCATACTCCGGACCTCGACGACGTGTTCTTCGCCCTGACCATCCCGGCCAACGTCCCCAACCAGCCCAAGGAGACAGCCCGATGAGCGCACTCTCTCTCGCTGTACGCGACTCCAACACGATGCTGCGCCGCAACCTGCTGCACGCGTGGCGCTATCCGTCGGGGACCCTGAACCTGCTGCTCACGCCGATCATGATGCTGCTGCTCTTCGTCTACATCTTCGGCGACGTGATGAGCGCGGGCATCGGTGGCGGCGGCGCCGACCGCTCCGACTACATCGCCTACATCGTCCCGGGCTTGCTGCTGATGACCATCGGCAGCACCGTGATCGGGGCCGCGGTCTACGTCTCCATGGATATGACAGAGGGCCTCATCGCCCGCTTCCGCACGATGGCGGTCTACCGCCCTTCGGTACTCATCGGGCACGTCGTCGGCAGCGTGCTGCAATCCGTCATGAGCGTGGTCCTCGTCGGCGCCGTCGGCGCGGCCATCGGCTTCCGCTCCACAGACGCAACCGTCCTGGAGTGGCTGGCAGCATTCGGGCTCATCGTGCTCTTCGCCCTGGCGCTGACCTGGATCGCGGTCGGCATGGGCCTGGCCAGCCCGAACCCCGAGGCGGCCAGCAACATGGCCATGCCACTGATCCTCCTGCCCCTCATCTCCAGCGCCTTCATCCCGGCCGACACCATGCCCGGCTGGTTCCAGCCGATCGCCGAGTACCAGCCCTTCACCCCCGCCATCGAGACCCTGCGCGGCCTCCTCCTCGGCACCGAGATCGGCGATAACGGCTGGATCGCGATCGCCTGGTGCGTCGGCCTGACCGCGCTCGGCTTCCGCTGGTCGACGGCACAGTTCAACCGCGACCCGAAGTAACCGGGACGACCGCGCCGGCCGGCGTCCATCCAGTTGCATGGCCTCTGGCTACAGCGGCGTGGGCCGCCCCACGGTCGTCGCGATCCAGGACGGCACGGCCCGGGTCCTCGTACGGCCCGGGTCCTCGTACGGCGCGGACGCCGGAGGACTACCGCAACCGGGGCATCGGCAGTTAGGGGCGGTAGACGAGCTCGATCATCATCGCGGCGATCACCGCCCAGACGCCGAGGCCGAGCAGCCAGAGAGCCTCTAGGAGGGCGCCGGTGGCGATGACGGTCAGGCCGGCCGCGCCGAGGGCGAGGATCGCCCGGCGGATGCCGCGATCGGGGAGCCAGTCGATGGTCACGTCATGAGAATCGCGGCGGGCCCCCCCCCGTGGACAGGAAGAAACGGAAGAAGTTGGCGAACGGGTTGCCCTCGGTCCACTCGAAGTAGATGTGGGGGCGCTGGCCGGTCTCGTCGCGGACGTGCAGGAGTAGCGCCGCCAGCGCGTTGGGGATGCTGGAGCTCTCCAGGGTCAGGACGCGGTAGCGGTCGTGGAGCACCTCGCCGCGCACCCGCATGCTGGATTCGAACTCGGACGCGTCCAGGACGGTGACCTCGACGAACATGACGTCGTCCTCGGCCGGGATGTCGTTGTCCGCGCGGATCTGCTGCTTCTTCTGCCGGTACTCGTCGAGGTCCCGACTGTCCGGCTCGTTGGCGATGAAGCGGATCGTGCGGTTCGAGGTGTCGCGGATGAACCGCTGGGCCATGTCGTCGAATTCCATGTGGGTGACGCGCAGCTCGAAGACGCGGGCGAGGCGGGAGAGGAGGGAGAGGGCCATGATGCCGGCGATGAAGCAGGCGCCGATCTTCACGCCGTCGGGGCGCTCTGCGACGTTGACGGCGGTGGTGTAGACGAAGACCGCGGAGATCACGCCGAAGCCGATCGTCCAGCCGCGCTGACCGGCCTTCCGGGCTGCGATGGTCACGGCGACGGCGGCCGAGGTGATCAGGACGAGGACACCGGTGGCGTACGCGCCGCCCTGGGCGTCCACGTCGGCGTCGAAGATCCAGGTCACCAGGAACGCGATGAGGGTGAAGACGATGACCATCGGGCGCAGGGCGCGGGCCCAGGAGGGGGCCATGCCGTAGCGGGGCAGGTAGCGCGGCATCAGGTTGAGCAGGCCGGCCATCGCCGAGGCACCCGCGAACCACAGGATCAGGATCGTGGAGACGTCGTAGACGGTGCCGAAGGCGGAGCCGAGGTACTCGTGGGCGAGGTAGGCGAGGGCGCGGCCGTTGGCCTGGCCGCCCGGCTGGAACTGGGCGGGCGGGATCAGCAGCGTGGTGATGAAACTGCTGGTGATGAGGAAGACGCTCATGATGATGGCTGCGGTGGTCAGCAGCTTCTTGGCGCCGCGGATCCGGCCGGCGGGCTTCTCCTCGGTGTCGCCGGAGTCGCCCTCGACGTGCGGCATGACCGCCACACCGGTCTCGAAGCCGGACAGGCCGAGCGCCAGCTTCGGGAACACGACGAGCGCGATGGCGATCATCATGAACGGATTGCCGTGCTCGGCGGTCAGAGCCTCCGTCCAGTCGGTGATGACCTGTGGTGCGCTGAGCACCTCCCACAGGCCGACGGCCACGACGACGACGTTCAGCGCGAGGTAGGTGGCCACCAGGACCACGGCCACGCCGATGGCCTCGCTGAAGCCCTTGAGGAACACGGCGCCGAGGAGCGCGATCATGATCAGGGTGATGAGCACCTGGTGGCCGTTGAGGGTGCTGGTGAGGTGCGGGTTCTCCACCAGGTGCGCGGTGGCGTCCGCGGCCGACAGGGTGATGGTGATGAGGAAGTCGGTCGCCGCGAACCCGAGCAGGGTCAGGACGAACAGCTTGCCCTTCCAGAACGTCAGCAGCCGCTCCAGCATGGCGATCGAGCCCTCGCCGTGCGGGCTCTCCTCGGCCACCCGCCGGTACACCGGCAGCGCACCGAAGAGGGTCAGCAGCACGAGCACGATGGTCGCGAGCGGCGACAGCAGACCGGCCGCGAGCGCCGCGATGCCTGGCTGGTAGCCGAGGGTGGAGAAGTAGTCGAGACCCGTCAGGCACATGACCCGCCACCACGGCCGTCCGTGGGGCTGGGCCGCGGCCTCCTTGGCGGCGGGCGAACTGTTCTCGGCGGTCAGGCCTTCCAGCATCCACGCGCGCAGGCGCGAGGAGCGGGCAGGGGTGGCCATCGTGGGGTGCTCCTGTCGTACGGCAAAGAATCAGCCATCGACATCGACGGCCGAGCAAGCGTACGCAGACTGATCACCTATGCACGTGGTTGAGCCAATCCTGACGCGTCCTTAACGCGTACAGAGCCACCTGTGGAGTAGTGAACGTCTTCGCGCGCCAGTGACAGCAACCTGCCTGCGGCGAGCGGGCAGCGGAGTGGTCATGAACTAGGAGCGGGGGCGGCCCGGCGGAGGCCGCCCCCGCAGGGGAACCAGCGGAGTGTGGATCAACGCTGGCTGGCCTTGGCGGCCGTGGTCTGAGGAGAGGAAGGAGCCTGCGGTAAGCAGGTGGACGGCAGTGTCTGGGGGCTCAGGCGCTCCGACGTTCCTCTGATGAGCCGTTGCCGAACGTCAGCCGAGGCCGGGGATGGTGGATACCAGCAGGTCGATGAGCTTGATGCCCACGAACGGCAGGATCAGGCCGCCGAGGCCGTAGACACCGAGGTTGCGCCGCAGCAGGTCGTGTGCGGAGGCGGGCTTGTAGCGGACGCCGCGCAGGGCCAGCGGGATCAGGGCCACGATGATCAGGGCGTTGAAGATGATCGCCGAGGTGATCGCGGAGGTGGGGCTGCTCAGGCCCATGATGTTGAGCGCGCCGAGGCCCGGGTAGGCCGAGGCGAACATGGCCGGGATGATCGCGAAGTACTTGGCGACGTCGTTGGTGATGGAGAAGGTGGTGAGCGCGCCTCGGGTGATGAGGAGCTGTTTGCCGATCTCGACGATGTCGATGAGCTTGGTGGGGTTGGAGTCCAGGTCCACCATGTTCCCGGCCTCCTTGGCGGCCGAGGTGCCCGTGTTCATGGCCACGCCGACATCCGCCTGGGCGAGGGCCGGGGCGTCGTTCGTGCCGTCGCCGGTCATCGCGACGAGCTTGCCGCCCGCCTGCTCCCGCTTGATGAGGGCCAGCTTGTCCTCGGGAGTCGCCTCCGCGAGGTACTCGTCGACGCCGGCCTCGGCGGCGATGGCTCGGGCCGTCAGCTCGTTGTCGCCGGTCACCATGACCGTACGGATCCCCATGCTCCGCAGCTCCGCGAACCGCTCCCGAATGCCCTCCTTGACCACGTCCTTGAGGTGGATGATCCCGAGGACCCGGGGCCCGTCCCAGTCGTGGACTGCTACCAGCAGTGGGGTCCCGCCGGACTGCGAGACCCGAGCGGACCAGGCGGCGGCCTCCGCCTGTACGGCTCCGCCGCGCATCGCCACCCAGTCCATGACCTGTGCGGCCGCGCCCTTTCGGATGGCGCAGCCCGCGCCGTTGTCCCAGTTGAGGTTGATGCCGCTCATGCGGGTGCGGGCGCTGAACTCGGTGAAGCGGGGGTTGCTGAGGTCGTCGGCGGCGGCCGGCTGGAGCCCGTACTGCTGGGCCAGGGCCACGACGGACCGGCCTTCCGGGGTCTCGTCGGCGAGGGACGACAGCTGGGCGGCGTCCGCGAGCTTGATGTGGTCGATCCCGGGGAGCGGGATGAAGGCGGCCGCCTCGCGGTTGCCGTGGGTGATGGTGCCGGTCTTGTCGAGGAGCAGGGTGTTCACGTCTCCCGCCGCCTCGACGGCGCGACCGCTCATCGCGATGACGTTGCGCTGCACGAGGCGGTCCATACCGGCGATGCCGATCGCGGAGAGCAGGGCGCCGATCGTGGTGGGGATGAGGGTGACGAGGAGGGCGACCAGCACGGTCGTGGACTGGGCGGCTCCCGCGTACGCGGCCATCGGCTGGATGCTGACCACGATCAGGATGAAGATGACGGTCAGGGCGGCCAGCAGGATGTTCAGCGCGATCTCGTTCGGGGTCTTCTGCCGGGACGCACCCTCGACCAGCGCGATCATCCGGTCGATGAAGCTGTTCCCGGAACGGGAGGTGACCCGTACGACGATCGAGTCCGACAGCACGGTCGTACCGCCCGTGACACCGGACCTGTCGCCGCCCGACTCCCGGAGCACCGGAGCCGATTCACCGGTCACGGCCGACTCGTCCACCATCGCCGCGCCGTCGACCACGTCCCCGTCGGCCGGTACCAGCTCGCCCGCTTCGACGAGCACGAAGTCGAAGGGCTGGAGCTCGGCCGGGGTCACCACCTCGGTCTCCGCATGGCGCAGGTTCGTCCCGTACGTCCAGTGCTTCAGCCGCAGCGCGACCGTGTCCGTACGCGCCTTGCGCAGCGACTCGGCCTGGGCGCGGCCGCGGCCTTCGGCGACGGCCTCGGCGAGGTTGGCGAAAAGGACGGTCAGCCAGAGCCAGACGCTGATCACCCAGGTGAAGACCGACGGGTGGATGAGCGCCGACAGCGTGGTCAGGACCGATCCGACCGCGACGACGAACAGCACCGGCTTCTTCACCAGCTCACGCGGATGGAGCTTGGCGACGGCCTCCCTGGCCGAGGTGGCGAGGAGTTCGGGCTCCAGCACGTTCACCTGGCCGGAGCGTTTCCTGGACGGCCGGTTGACCGGGGTCCGCGGAGGGGTGCCGAGATCCGGGGGAACGTGCTGCGCGGCGGCGGGAAGCATGAAGCGACCTTCTGGTGAGTTCGGCGGGGCACCCCCCTGCCGACGAGGTCGGGCAAGGAGCGGGTGCGGATGAGGGGTGTCGCCGCCGGGGACTGTCTCGCATGGACCCCCTCGGCCGTCATGTGAGTAGTCGAGCTCCCCGGCGGCGCAACAGGCAGGAAACTACTGCCCGTTCCAGAGGAAAACCCCATGTGCGCGGGGGAATTGGCACCTTATTGACGGCGGCGCACGAGACGCGTCAAGCCTCCGTCAACGGCACGTCAACGCGCGTCGGCGGTGATGCGGAAGCGCAGTCGGCAGATGACGACGTCCGTGTCGCGGCGGACTGCGTGTGCGACGACGGAGCCGCGCTGGTTCTGCAGCATCCGCTGCCACAGGTGGGCGGGTTCCGTCTCCGGGATGAGGACGGTGACCTGGGTGTCCGGGTGTGCCCGTGTCAGCTCGCGCACGTACGCCGACACTGGGCGACCGAGCGAACGGGTGTCCGAGGAGACTTCGATCAGTTCGACGCCGGGCTTCCACAGCTCCCAGTCCCGGCGCAGTGCTTCGGCTGCCTGCCGGTCCTCCGGACCGGCGTGGGTGACGGTCACGGCGAGGACCTCGTCGCCGAGCGAGCGGGCGGCGGTGAGGGCCTGGCAGGTCAGGCGGGACAGTCCTGAGACGGGCACGACGACCAGGGAGCGGGAACGCTGGGGCGGCTGAGGGATGCGGCCGAGCTCCAGGCGTTCGCCGATCTGTGCGTAGGCGCGGTGGATCTTCTCGAACGCGAGGACGATCAGCGGCAGGGCGAGCACGATCAGCCAGGCGCCCTCGGCGAATTTGGTGGCGGTCACGACGATCGCCGAGACTCCGGTGAGCAGTGCGCCGAAGCCGTTGAGGACGGCCTTCGCCTGCCAGCCCTGGGGCCGCTCCCCGTACCAGTGCCGGACCATGCCGACCTGACAAATGGTGAAGCCGACGAAGACCCCGATGGCGAACAGCGGGACGAGTGTGTTGGTGTCGCCGCCGGAGAACACCAGCAGCGCGGCCGACACGAGCGCCAGCCACACCACGCCGTGGCGGTGCACCTGGCGGTCCGCCTTGAGGGCGAAGACGTGCGGCAGGTAGTTGTCGCGTGCCAGCAGACTCATCAGGACGGGCAGCCCGCCGAAGGAGGTGTTCGCGGCGAGCGCCAGCAGCAGCATCGTGGCGAACTGGACTACGTAGAAGGCAGCGTTGTGGCCGAACGACGCGTCCGCGAGCTGAGCCAGGACGGTGACGCCCTCCACGGGCTGGAGGTGGAAGCGGCCGATCAGGACCGACAGGCCGATCAGCATCACGCCGAGCAGGGAGCCGAGGGCCACTTCGGTGCGCTGGGCCCGGCGGGCCGCCGGGGCGCGGAAGGACGGGACGGCATTGGCGACAGCTTCAACGCCGGTCAGGGCGGAGCAACCGGCCGCGAATGCCTTCAGCAGCAACAGCGCGCCGACCGCGGTGGCCCCTTCCCCCAGAGCAGAGGCGTGCCCGGCGGCCGAGGCGGTGCTCACCGGGCCGTCACGGAACAGACCGACCACGACCATGGCCAGGATCGAGCCCACGAACACGGCGGTCGGGACGAGGAACGCCTTGGCTGAGTCCACGACGCCGCGCAGATTCACCGCCGTGACCAGAACCAGCACCCCGAGGCAGATCCACACCCGCTCCCCGTACAGCTCCGGGAAGGCCGAGGTCAGGGCGGCCACGCCGGCGGTGACGGAGACGGCCACGTTCAGCACGTAGTCGAGGATCAGCGAGGCCGCGGCCACCAGGCTGGTGCGTCGGCCGAGGTGTCTCCTGGCGACGGCGTACGACCCGCCGCCGTCCGGGAACACGGCGATGACCTGCCGGTACGAGGCCACCAGCACGGCGAGCAGTGCGGCGATCGCGAGGGTGACGGGGAGGGTGAACCCGAGGCCGTAGGCACCAGCTGCCGCCAGGACCAGCACGATCGACTCCGGCCCGTATGCAACGGAGGCCATCGCGTCGAGCGAGAGCGCGGCCAGGCCTTGGAGGGCGGTCAGCCGGTGCCGGTCCGGTGCCTCGGGAGGCGTCCGTACGCCGGTATCAGGAGGTTCCTCCGTGCCCGGCGCCTGTCCTGCCACGGTCGTCTTTCCCCTGTGTATGGCCATCTTCGCTGTTCCTCCGATTGGACAAAGTGAGGACAGCGTCGGGATGGCATGGCCGAATGACCAGTGCTCTTGGCGGAATCCATACGACCGCCGCCCCACTCTTCACGCACTCCTGACGCCGACGCCGCAAAGTCGTATGAGGTGCGTCAAGACCTCGCCAGGGTGCGCGGCTCCTTCATCGACTGGGGGCACGCTTGATATGGGCGACACATGTCCCACGGAACCAAGGGAGTACACGCTGATGGACGCGGAAAACGTGGTCGGGCTCATCGTCGCCGTCGCTTTGCTTGCCTATCTCGTGACCGCCCTCATCAGGCCCGAGAGGTTCTGAACCAAGACCGTCATGTCCGGACGGGAGGCATCACATGTCCGGGTACCGACTCCGCGACCGTGCCGTCCTGCTCGCGGCCCTCGTGATCCCCTTCTTCGTTGCGCTCGCGCTCGTGCCGTTCCGAACCGACCTTTCAGCGACGAACGAGGCTCTGATCATGGTCGTCGCCGTAGTCGCCGTCGCCGCACTCGGCACCCGGGCCGCCGGGGCGCTGGCCGCACTCTCAGCGGCCGCCTGGTTCGACTTCTTCCTCACCAGGCCCTACCAGCAGTTCGCCATCGCCGACGGTGACGAGATCCAGACAGCCGTCCTCCTGCTCGTCGTCGGGCTGATCGTTTCGCAGCTGGCCGTACGCGTACGGAGGCTCCGGACGGTCGTGGTCACCGACGCCGCGCACCTGTCCAGCCTCCAGGGAACAGCTCGGCTGGCCGAGGACGGCAGCTCACCGGAAGCCGTGGTCGAGTACGTGCGCCGGGAGCTCGTCGGCCTGCTGGGGCTGCGCAGCTGCCGCTTCGAGTACGGCAGGCTGCTCGGGCACCGGCCGCTCCTGCAGCACGACGGCAGCCTGTGGCTGCGCAGTGGAAGCCGCATCACCGAGTACGCCGACTGGCCGGACGGGGAGACCGAACTGCGCGTGGTCGGCGGCGGCCACTACTACGGCCGCTTCCTCCTCGATCCACTCCCGGGCCGCCCCCTGCCCCCCGAAGAGGCCCGCCTGGTGGCCGTCGCGCTGGCCGCGCAGGCCGGCGCCGCCCTGGACACGGCCGGCCTGTCCCACCAGGGCTGACTGGCGATTCACGGCTTCACGCGTAAGCGTGGCGTTAAGAGTTCCCCTGCGCCCGTATGGACCCCGTCAAGGTGTCTTAACGCCGGGCTGAAGACACGGTTATCTCGTCATCGGCCATCTGGCCGATTCATTTCCTCCCTCTTCATCCAGGAGCTCACGGTGGCCGATCTGGCCTTCGTCGTCACCACGGTCGCGGTGTTCGCGCTGGTGGCTCTCATCGCCCGGGGGGTGACCAAGCTGTGAACGCCGAAAACATCGTCGGCCTCGTGGTGGCAGTCTCCCTGCTCGGATACCTCGTCCTCGCCCTTGTGTACCCGGAGAGGTTCTAGCCACCGATGAGTCCCGTTCTCGCTGGTGTGCTCCAGCTCCTCGCACTGATCGCCGCGCTCGCGCTGGCCTACCGCCCGCTGGGCGACTACATGGCCCGCGTCTACTCCTCCGAGAAGCACTACAAGCCGGAGAAGTGGATCTACAAGGCGATCGGCGCCAACCCGACCGCCGAGATGCGCTGGCCCGCCTACCTGCGCGCCGTCCTCGCCTTCTCCGCTGTCTCCGTGCTCTTCCTCTACGCCCTCCAGCGCGCCCAGGGCATCCTGCCCGGCTCGCTCGGGTTCTCCGCGATCGACCCGGACCAGGCCTTCAACACCGCCGCGTCGTTCGTGGCGAACACGAACTGGCAGTCGTACTACGGCGAGCAGGCCATGGGCCACGTCGTACAGACCGGCGGCCTCGCGGTGCAGAACTTCGTCTCCGCCGCGGTCGGCATGGCCGTCGCCGTCGCCCTCGTACGGGGCTTCGCGCGCTCCCGCACCGGTGAGCTCGGCAACTTCTGGGCCGACATGGTCCGCGGAGTGGTCCGCATCCTGCTGCCCATCTCCGTGATCGGCGCGATCATCCTGGTCGCCTGCGGCGCGCTCCAGAACTTCTCCGGGATCCACGAGGTCGGCCAGTTCCTGGGCGGCTCGCAGCAGTGGAACGGCGGGGCGGTGGCCTCCCAGGAGGTCATCAAGGAACTGGGCACGAACGGCGGCGGCTACTTCAACGCCAACTCCGCCCACCCCTTCGAGAACCCCACCCCGTTCTCGAACCTCTTCGAGATCTTCCTGATCCTCGTCATCCCGTTCGCGCTGACCCGCACGTTCGGCCGCATGGTCGGAAGCCTGCGCCAGGGCTACGCGATCCTCGCCACGATGGCCACCATCTGGCTCGGCTTCACCGCGCTGATGATGTGGACGGAATTCGCTCACCACGGCCCGGCCTTCGACGTCTCTGGCGGGGCGATGGAGGGCAAGGAGACCCGCTTCGGCGTCGGCGCCTCCGCGATCTTCTCGGTCGCGACCACGCTCACCTCGACCGGTGCGGTCAACTCCTTCCACTCCTCCTACACCGGGCTGGGCGGCGGGATCCAGTTGCTGGGCATGCAGCTCGGCGAGATCGCGCCTGGTGGTGTCGGTTCCGGCCTCTACGGCATGCTGGTCATGGCGATCATCGCGGTGTTCATCGCCGGCCTGATGGTCGGCCGCACCCCCGAGTACCTGGGCAAGAAGATCGGCACCCGCGAGATCAAGTTCGCGGCCTGTTACATCCTCATCACCCCGGCCCTGGTGCTGTGCTTCACCGCCGCCGCGATGGCCATGCCGACCCCGCCGCATTCCATGCTGAACTCGGGTGCGCACGGGTTCTCCGAGGTCCTCTACGCCTACACCTCGGGTGCCAACAACAACGGCTCCGCCTTCGCAGGTCTGAACGCCGACACCCAGTGGTTCAACAGCACCATCGGCATCGCCATGCTCCTGGGCCGCTTCCTGCCCATGGTGTTCGTCCTCGCGCTGGCCGGCTCGCTCGCCGAGCAGAAGCCCGTTCCCGAGACCGCGGGCACGCTGCGCACCGACAAGCCGCTCTACACGGGGCTGCTCGTCGGCACGATCCTCATCGTCACCGGTCTGACCTACTTCCCGGCCCTGGCGCTGGGTCCGCTCGCCGAAGGGCTCGCATCATGAGCACCGCCACACCCACCAGGGCTCCGCACCAGGACGTGCCCACCGGCCACAAGCCGGGCGGCGGACGCGTGGGCGGCGGCCTCTTCGACCCCAAGCAGCTGCTGAAGTCCTTCCCCGACGCGATCCGCAAGCTCGACCCCCGCGTCATGATCAAGTCCCCGGTCATGTTCGTCGTCCTGATCGGCTCGGTCGTCACCACCGTCCTCGCGATCAAGGACCCGACGGACTGGTTCGGCTGGGCCATCACCGCCTGGCTGTGGCTGACCACGATCTTCGCGAACCTCGCCGAGGCCGTGGCCGAAGGCCGCGGCAAGGCGCAGGCCGACACCCTGCGCAAGGCCAAGACCGACTCCGTCGCCCGCCGCCTGACCAAGGACGGCAAGGGCGAGGAACAGGTGCCCGGCGCGGAGCTTCGCATCGGTGACCTGGTGGTCTGCGAGGCCGGCGACATCATCCCGGGCGACGGTGACGTCGTCGAGGGCGTCGCGTCCGTCGACGAGTCCGCGATCACGGGCGAATCGGCCCCGGTGATCCGGGAGTCGGGCGGCGACCGCAGCGCGGTCACCGGTGGTACGAAGGTGCTGTCCGACCGGATCGTCATCAAGATCACGACGAAGCCCGGCGAGACGTTCATCGACCGCATGATCGCCCTCGTCGAGGGCGCGGCCCGGCAGAAGACGCCCAACGAGATCGCGCTGAACATCCTGCTCGCGTCCCTCACGATCGTCTTCCTGCTCGCGGTCGTCACCCTGCAGCCCTTCGCGATCTACGCGGGCGCCGAGCAGTCGATGATCGTGCTCACGGCCCTACTGGTCTGCCTGATCCCGACCACGATCGGTGCTCTGCTCTCGGCGATCGGCATCGCCGGCATGGACCGGCTGGTCCAGCGCAACGTGCTCGCCATGTCCGGCCGCGCCGTCGAGGCCGCGGGCGACGTCTCCACGCTGCTGCTCGACAAGACGGGCACCATCACCCTCGGCAACCGCCAGGCGTCAGAGTTCGTCCCCGTCAAGGGCACGACGGAGGCCGAGCTGGCCGACGCCGCCCAGCTCTCCTCCCTCGCGGACGAGACCCCCGAAGGCCGCTCCATCGTCGTCCTCGCCAAGGAGAAGTACGGGCTGCGCGAGCGCCACCAGGGCGAACTCGCCCACGCCGAGTGGATCGCCTTCACCGCACAGACCCGTATGTCGGGCGTGGACGTCGACGGCAAGCAGACCCGCAAGGGGGCGGCCGGCTCGGTCATCACCTGGGTCAAGGAACAGGGCGGCGAGGTCTCCGACGACGCCGACCTCCTCGCCAACCAGATCTCGGAAGCTGGCGGAACCCCGCTCCTCGTCGCCGTCAAGGACGACAAGGGGGCCCGTGTCCTGGGTGTCATCCACCTCAAGGATGTCGTCAAGGAGGGCATGCGCGAACGCTTCGACGAGCTGCGCCGCATGGGCATCAAGACGATCATGATCACCGGTGACAACCCGCTGACGGCCAAGGCCATCGCGGAGGAGGCGGGCGTCGACGACTTCCTCGCGGAGGCGACTCCCGAGGACAAGATGGCCCTCATCAAGCGGGAGCAGGCGGGCGGCAAGCTCGTCGCGATGACCGGTGACGGTACGAACGACGCCCCGGCCCTCGCCCAGGCGGATGTCGGCGTGGCCATGAACACGGGCACCTCGGCCGCCAAGGAGGCCGGGAACATGGTGGACCTGGACTCCAACCCCACCAAGCTCATCGAGATCGTCGAGATCGGCAAGCAGCTCCTCATCACCCGCGGGGCGCTCACCACCTTCTCGATCGCCAACGACGTCGCGAAGTACTTCGCGATCATCCCGGCCATGTTCGCCGTGGTCTACCCGGGCCTCGACAAGCTCAACATCATGGGCCTGGCCTCACCCGAGTCGGCGATCCTCTCCGCCGTCATCTTCAACGCACTGATCATCATCGCGCTGGTCCCGCTCGCCCTGAAGGGCGTCCAGTACAAGCCGACCAGCGCCGACAAGATGCTGCGCCGCAATATCGGGCTGTACGGCGTGGGCGGTCTGATCGCCCCGTTCATCGGCATCAAGATCATCGACCTGCTCATCTCCCTCATCCCCGGAATCGGCTGATCTGCCATGAACAATTCCGTATCCAGCACCGTCCGCCTGATCGGTGCGGGCCTGCGCGCCCTGCTCGTCCTGACCGTGATCTGCGGGGTCATCTACCCGCTCGCCGTCACCGGGATCGCCCAGGCCCTCTTCAACGACAAGGCCAACGGGTCCGAGATCAAGGACAAGAGCGGCCAGGTCGTCGGCTCCTCCCTCATCGGCCAGAGCTACAACCTGCCGAAGAAGGACCCCAACGACGCCGAAGAGGCGGCCAGGCCGGACCTGAAGTGGTTCCAGCCGCGCCCCTCCAACGGCCTGGGCAGCAACAGCGTCAACACGCAGTACTCGCTGATCCTGTCCGGCGCCACCAACCGCTCCGCCGACAACGGAGCCGTGGGCGGCCAGTGCACCAAGGCGGCGGAGGAAGGCACGCTCTGCGCCCAGGTCGTCGCCGCCAAGGAAGCCGTCATCGCGGACAACTCCACCGCCGGCTACACGGTCAAGCCCGAGGACGTGCCGGCCGACGCCGTCACCTCCTCCGGATCCGGTCTCGACCCGGACATCTCCCCCGAGTACGCCAAGCTCCAGGTCCACCGCGTCGCCGAGCAGAACAAGCTCGACGTCAAGCAGGTCGAGAAGCTCGTCGCCGACCACACAACCGGCCGGACCCTCGGCTTCATGGGCGAACCCCGCGTCAACGTCCTTGAGCTCAACACCGCCCTCAAGGCACTGACCAAGAGCTGATGTTCCGCATCGCACGGTCTGAGCGCCGGCGGGGCGCGGAGCTCCCCCAGCTACCGCTGGGAGGGGCCCCAGCGCCCCGCCGGCCTCGTGCCATGCCCGTTACGAAGGAAGGCTGCACACCGATGACCCGGGTGCTGGTGGTGGAGGACGACCCTCAGCTCGTCCGCGCGCTCAAGATCAACCTCCAGGCGCGCAAATTCGAGGTCGAGGAGGCTTCCGACGGCGGCTCGGCCCTGCGGCTCGCGGCCGCCCACAAGCCGGACGTCATAGTGCTCGACCTCGGACTCCCCGACATGGACGGCATCGAAGTCATCAAGGGTGTCCGCGTCTGGAGCAAGGTCCCCATCCTGGTCCTCTCCGCCCGTCACACCTCGGAGGACAAGATCCGGGCGTTGGACGCCGGCGCGGACGACTACGTGACGAAACCGTTCAGCATGGACGAGCTCCTGGCCCGGCTACGGGCAGCCGCCCGGAGACATGAAGGCCCGGCGGCTTCGCAGGCCGACGAAGTCTCCGTGGTCACGACCGAAGAGTTCACCGTCGACCTGGTCGCGAAGAAGGTGCAGCGGGGCGAGCGCAGCGTACGGCTCACCCCGACCGAATGGCACCTGCTGGAAATCCTCATCACCCACCCCGGCCGCTTGATCACTCAGAGTCAGCTCCTTCTGGAAGTCTGGGGACCGACCTACGGGGAGAACACCAACTACCTGCGTGTATACATGGCCCAGCTACGGCGCAAACTGGAAGCGGACCCCTCCCACCCCCGGTACCTGATCACCGAACCAGGCATGGGATACCGCTTCGAACCCTAGTCACCCGTCCGATCCACTGCAGAGAAAAAGAGTCGGAACATGGGACGCGGCAAGCTCCGCATCTACCTCGGCGCGGCGCCGGGCGTCGGCAAGACGTACGCGATGCTCTCCGAGGCGCACCGCCGGATCGAGCGGGGCACCGACTGCGTCGTCGGCTTCGTCGAGCACCACAACCGTCCGCGCACTGAGGTCATGCTGCACGGCCTCGAACTCATCGAGCGGCGCGAGCTCGAGTACCGGGACGCCACCTTCACCGAGATGGACGTCGACGCGATCCTCGCGCGCCGCCCCGCGGTCGCGCTCGTGGACGAGCTCGCGCACACCAACGTGCCCGGCTCGCGCAACGCCAAGCGTTGGCAGGACGTCGAAGAGCTGCTCCAGGCGGGCATCGACGTTGTCTCCACCGTCAATATCCAGCACCTGGAGTCCCTTGGCGACGTCGTCGAGACCATCACGGGTGTGCGCCAGCGGGAGACCGTCCCCGACGAGGTCGCCCGCCGGGCCGACCAGATCGAACTCGTGGACATGTCCCCGCAGGCGCTGCGGCGCCGCATGGCACACGGCAACGTCTACAAGCCCGACAAGGTCGACGCGGCCCTTTCGAACTACTTCCGGCCCGGGAACCTCACCGCGCTGCGCGAACTGGCCCTGCTGTGGGTGGCGGACCGGGTCGACGAGTACCTCCAGGAGTACCGGGGCGAGCACAACATCCGCTCCACCTGGCAGGCCCGCGAACGCATCGTCGTCGGCCTGACCGGCGGCCCCGAGGGCCGTACGCTCATCCGGCGCGCCGCCCGGCTCGCCGAGAAGGGCGCGGGCGGCGAGGTACTGGCCGTCTACATCGCCGCCAGCGACGGGCTCACCTCAGCCTCCCCCAAGGAACTGGCCGTCCAGCGCACCCTGGTCGAGGACCTGGGCGGCACCTTCCACCACGTCATAGGCGACAACGTCCCCGACGCGCTCCTGGAGTTCGCGCGTGGGGTCAACGCCACGCAGATCGTGCTGGGCGTCAGCCGCCGCCGCTCCTGGCAGTCCGTGTTCAGCCCCGGCGTCAGCGCCACCGTCGCCCGCGAGTCCGGGCCCGACCTCGATGTGCACATCGTCACCCACGACGAGGCCGCCAAGGGCCGCGGCCTGCCCGTCGCCCGCGGCGCGCGGCTCGGCCGCTCCCGCATCATCTGGGGCTGGCTGACTGGTATCGTCGGCCCCGCCCTGCTGACCGTCCTGCTGAGCCAGGTCGTCCCCGAGCTCGGCCTCGCCAACGACATGCTGCTCTTCCTCACCTTCACGGTGGCGGCAGCCCTGCTCGGTGGACTGCTGCCCGCCCTGGCCTCGGCGGCCTTCGGGTCCCTGCTCCTGAACTATTACTTCACCCCGCCGCTGCACGAGTTCACCATCTCCGACCCCTTGAACATCGTCGCCATCGCGATCTTCGTGGGGGTGGCCGTGTCGGTGGCCTCGGTGGTCGACCTCGCAGCCCGGCGCACCCACCAGGCCGCCCGGCTGCGCGCCGAATCCGAGATCCTCTCCTTCCTCGCAGGCAGCGTCCTGCGCGGCGAGAACTCCCTCGACGCCCTCCTCGAACGGCTCCGCGAGACCTTCGCCATGCAGTCGGTCGTCCTCCTGGAACGCACCAGCGACGTCGACCCCTGGACCACGGCCGCATCCGTCGGCACCAGCCCTGTCAGTCGGCCCGAGGACGCCGACGTCGACCTGCCCATCGGCGACAACATGGCCCTCGCCCTCACCGGCCGAGTGCTCCCCGCCGAGGACCGGCGCGTACTCGGCGCCTTCGCCGCCCAGGCAGCCGTCGTACTCGACCGCCAGCGCCTGGTCAACGAGGCCGAGAAGTCCCGCGAACTCGCCGAAGCCAACCGCATCCGCACCGCCCTGCTCGCCGCCGTCAGCCACGACCTGCGGACCCCGCTCGCCGGCATAAAGGCCTCCGTGAGCTCGCTGCGCTCCGATGATGTCGACTGGTCCGAGGAGGACAAGGCCGAACTCCTGGAGGGCATCGAGGACGGCGCGGACCGCCTCGCCGCCCTGATCGGGAACCTCCTCGACATGTCCCGCCTCAACACCGGCACCGTCGTCCCGCTCATCCGCGAGACCGACCTCGACGAGGTCGTCCCCATGGCCCTGGGCGGCGTGCCCGAGGACAGCGTCGAGCTGGACATCCCCGAAACGCTGCCGATGATCGCCGTCGACCGCGGCCTGCTCGAGCGCGCCGTCGCCAACATCGTCGAGAACGCCGTCAAATACAGCCCCGACGGTCAACCCGTCAACGTCACAGCCAGCGCCCTGCACGAGCGCGTGGAACTGCGCGTCGTCGACCGCGGCCCCGGCGTCCCGGACGAGGCCAAGGACCGCATCTTCGAACCGTTCCAGCGCCACGGCGACGCCCCGCGCGGCGCGGGAGTCGGCCTCGGACTCGCCGTCGCCCGAGGCTTCACCGAGGCCATCGGCGGCACGCTCACCGCCGAGGACACGCCCGGCGGCGGCCTCACCATGGTCCTCACCCTCCCCATAGCGGGTGGCGCACGGCCGGTCACCGCGGAACTCCGGACCTCTGCGGTCACCTGAATCAGCCCGCGGACCGGGTCCGACGATTGCCGGCCACATGCTGTGGCCGGCGATCGGCCCCCGACCTCAGTGCAGTGGTCCCGCGATTGCCGTGAGCGCGGCGAGGTGGCGCCGATAGGTGGCCAGCCCCTCCTCGGTCAGACACAGCCAGGTCCGGGGCCGCCGTCCGACCTGCCCCTTCTCCACCGTCACCCAGCCCGCTTCCTCCAGGCGCGAGACCTGCTTCGACAGTGCAGAGTCCGTGATCTCCACGAGATCCCGCACATAGGCGAACTCGGCCTTCTCCACGGGAGCGAGAGCCGCGACGATCGACAGACGCACGGCCGACGCCAGAAGCGGCGCGAGTCCGTGTCGCGGATGAGGGGCCTGACCGGCACCCACCGGGACTTCCGGCGTCATACGGCGCGCGTCTCACGCCAGGCCGCCACAGCGGCGGGCAGCGCGCATACGACGGCGGTCACGGCCGCGAACGCGACACTGTCCAGGAAGACGGTGAGGCCGAGCACGAGCGTCAGGACGTAGGCGACCGCCCAGGCGCCGATCACCCTGAGGTGCCGGCCGCCGTAACCGCGCGGGACCACGGGCTGCCTCGTGGCGAACACGGACAATCCCATGACCACAACGGCATTCGCCAGCGTGCTGACGAGTGTCCCCGTCCGCCCGTGCCACATCAGCACCGCCGGGACGAGAGCGAGCTGCCACGCGGCGAACAGCCAGAGATAGCCGACGTACCAGCCGCTTCGCCCCCGCGCGGTCGCCTCGATCCGCGCAATCCCCTTCAACGACGCGACCGCATCGGCCTGTTCAGACATGGCACACCCCTCCCGTCGTCGCCGAGCAGCCTTGAACCTGCCCACTCGGCATCTACTTGCCACACTAGCAAGTACTTGCCAGGAGGGATCAATTGCCGGTGTGCGCGCCGACGCCCAAAACACGCGAGCCGCCCAACTCCGGTATCCCCACACCGGGAGCTGGACGGCTCATGTGTTGTGCGACGGTTGACCAGCACGCGGTCGCATCGGCCCGTACCCCCACGGCCGGACCATGCGCACCTTCGGCGGTGTTCAGGTCACCGACCTCCAGCCGCGTGCCACCGGACCGTCACCGGCTCCGTCGCTCCGCCAGTCTGTTACCGGCCAGCGTCCATGGCAACGCTCCTTGACGCGTTCCTTCCGCACAGCCGTCGATCTTTGACGCGGCCCTGATGACCTGCGCGAAGACCTGATTCGCACGGTCACCCGACGGCCATCAGAAGGCCGTCAAAGTCCCGTTCAGGATCTTGCCCCGGCATCCCTGATGCGCTGGGATGGGGTCATGAACAGCGGTCCGCGCTACGACGATCGGCCACCGTCATGGCGAAGCCGTGCCGGTGTCACGTCGGTGCAGCCGACGGCGCCCGCTGTCCGCCCGGCCTTCTGACATCGGCCGCGCGTCCTCCGTGTACCTGCCACCGGCGTCCTGAAGGACTCCGGCCGGGGCTTCGTACGCATCCTCCCCTTCACCGCATGACCTGAGCCCTCGCCCCCTGCCCAACGCCGGGGGCGCCGGGCGCGTCAGCCATGCCTTCTTCCAGGAATCCGACATGTCTTCATCCCTGTCCGGACGTACCGTCCTCGTCACCGGCGCCACCGCCGGCATCGGCTACGAGACCGCTCGCCAGCTCGCCCAGCGCGGCGCGGTCGTCCTTCTCCATGGCCGTACCGCCGAGGAGGCCCAGGCCGCAGCCGACCGTCTGGTGACCACCGAGGGCATCGACAGCGCCCTGCTGCGCCCGGTCGCCGCCGACTTCGCCCGTCTGGAGGAAGTCGAGAACCTGGCCCACGCCGTCGTACGGGAACACCCGCGCCTCGACGTTCTCGTCAACAACGCGGCCATCGCCGCCCCCGAGCGTCACACCCTCACCGTCGACGGCAACGAGATCGCCTTCCAGGTCAACTTCCTCGCGCACTACCTCCTCACCAACCTCCTGGAACCCTCCCTCACCAGCGACCCGGGCGGGCGCGTCGTCAACGTCTCCTCCTCGCTCCACCGCACGGCCGCCATCCAGTGGAGCGACCCGAACCGGGAGCGCCGCTACTCACGGCTGGCTGCATACGCGCAGTCGCAGCTGGCGCTGACCGTCTTCGCCTCCGACCCGCGTGTCACCGCCGTGTCCGTCCACCCCGGTGTCTGCGAGACCGGCCTGCTCCCCCTCTACGGCAACGAAGGCGAATCCGCCGCCGAGGGCGCCCAGCACGTCGTACGCCTCTGCGACCCCACCACCGAGATCGTCAACGGCGCCTACTACGACCGCGACGAACGCGTCGCCCCGGCCGCCGCCGCCACCGAGGACCGCACGATCAAGCGCCTCAACAAGCTCGCGGACCTCCTCGTCGGCCACACCGCCTGAAGGGACACCCGTCCATGTCCAAGCGCGCACGCAAGAAGAGGGCCCGCCGCAAGAAGGGCTCCAACCACGGCAGCAAGCCCTCCTGCTAGCCAACAGCCCATTCCGCGGGGCGGCCCTCCGAACAGGGCCGCCCCGCCTCCATGTCCCGACAAGGAAGCCTCGTGATCAACCTGCCGCCCCACCGACTCCCGGCCCTCGTTCGCTGGTTCCCCACCGGGGCCCGGGCTCGGCCGCCCTGACCGAGCGCGTCCTGGCCACCGAGGCCGGCCGCTGGTGGGTGGACCGCGTCATCCAGCCGCGCGTGATCGCCGCCGAATGCGGGGACCACGTCCTCTTGCGCGGAGACCCGCAGGCCCTGATGCCGAGGGATCTCAGGGTCTTCGCGGACCGCTCCATCGAGGCTCCGGGCCGCTTCCTTCCGCTGATCGGGGCTTCGTTCGACCGGGTCGTGCCGTGGCAGCGCATGGTGTATGTCAAGCGCTGCCCCGTGCCCGCCACCCGGCCGCCCAGGGGTGTGACCGTACGGAGGCTCAACGCCCAGGACGCTCACGCGCTCACCACCCTTCCGCCCGCGATGAGCTGGACACACCGCACCTGGGGCGGTCCGGACGCCCTTGCCCGCTCGGGCTACGCCTGGGCCGCCTTCCAGGGTGACCGCATCGTGGCCGTGGCCTGCACCTACTTCCTCGGCACCGCCTACGAGGACGTCGCCTGCGTCACCGTGCCCGACCCGCGCCTCCAGTACCTGGCTCTCGACTGCATCAACGCCCTGTGCTCGGACATAGCGGCCCGAGGGCACATCCCCAGCTGGACCTGCTCTGCGAGCAACCGCCCCGGCCGCCTGCCCGCCTGGACCGCCGGCTTCCGTCCGGAGCGGGAGTACGCCCACTACGCCGTCGGCACACCTGCGGCAACCGGAAGAGAGGCGGCAGGATGAGAAGCGATACTCACCGGGTGGACTCCATCTACCGCAGCACGGCGGGCCGGGAGCACATCCGCCGCTGGTGCACCGACCGGCTCGACGCATGGCCGGTGCCGCACGATCGGGCGACCATGACCGTCAACGGAGCACAGACCCACCTGATTAGCGCCGGTTCCGGCCCGACCACGGTGGTCTTCGTGCCGGGTACGAACTTCAACGCCGCCACATCTCTGCCCCTGGCCACCGCCCTTGTCGCGGCCGACCATCGGCTCGTCCTGCCGGACGTCCCCGGACAGCCCGGTCTCAGCTCCGGGGAGCGCGGGATCTCCGGCGGCAACCTGTCGTGGTACGGCACATGGCTGAGCGAGGTGCTGGACGCTGCCGCCGCGACCGGGCCCGTGGTGGTGATCGGGCATTCCTTCGGCGCCGCCATCGCCCTGTCCTGCCCGTCACCGCGCATCGACCGGCTCGTGCTCGTCTCCCCCGGCGGACTATGCAGGCTGCGCCTCACCCCTGGGCTGCTCGCCGTATCCGCCGCCTGGTTCATACGACCGACTCCGGCGCGCAGCACCCGGCTCCTGCGGGCCATGCTCGCACCCGGCCACCAGCCCCGCGAGGAACTGGTGGAGTGGATGASGCTGGTCGCACGCCACTCCCGCTGGAGCTCCTGGCTTGGCAGACCTCCCTGCGCGGGCCGTTCCGCGACTGGTCACCACCGGAGCCCACGACACCTTCCTGCCACCGCGACGGCTCGCCCCGGCGGTCCGCACGATGCTCGGCACCGACCTGCACGTCATCCCCGGACGCCGGCCACCTCGTAGTCGAGGAACACCCCCGGCGGCTGGCGGCCCTTGTATGAGCGGACATCGAGCACGACGGTCTCCCCGCCCCTGCCCGCGTCCGTACTGCTCACCGGCCCCTCTCACCGGAACTCGGCCAGCCGGCGCCGCAGCCCCAGCCCCGTCAACCCGGCCGTGAGCAGCAGCGACGCGCCAGCCATCGGGCCCTGCGTGGTCAGTGCCCCTCGGCCCTCCCGGACAGCAAGATCGAAGTGCCTCTGGTTGATGGCGGTGACCTGGTCCAGAGCCTTCATCCACTCCCCGAAGTGGGCGTTCGAGGTGTCCGATGCCCAGCCGATGCAGAAGACCGTGGCCTCCTGCTGCTTCCCCTCGGCCACCAGCCGTCTGAAGGTCCGGTCGTCGCGCTGGTAGACGGCGTACGCCTCGACGGTCTTCTCGGCGGCCTCCCGCTCCCCCGCGAAGGTGATGTTGTCCAGTTCGCGCCGGTACTCACCGGTGAACCGTTTGTCCTCATGGTTGTTCAGGTACGTGGCCCAGGTGTCGGCGAGCTTCCGGTCGTACGTGTCGAGTCCGGCGCCCTGAATCCCGTACAGCTGATGCGACTTGTCGAGGAAGGAGAGCTCGTACGCGGGGCGGCGGTCGGGGTCAAGGAGGTAGCGGCTCTCGTCGGCGTTGGCGTCGTAGCCGATCGCTTTGGACCGCGCCAGCGCGATGACGGAGTCGAAGGAGTCGCGGCGGCCGACCTTCATCCGGTCGTGGGTGATCGTGAGCAGCTGGGCGCCGCACACGACCGCGACCACGGCGCAGAGGGTGGCGGCGATCAGTCCCGGGTTGAAGACCCGGTGGAACCGGCGCGAGAGGTGGATCTGGAGCAGTACGAGCGCGGCGATCAGCAGTACGCCGAGGACTGCTTCGGCGGTGCGCTGCATGTCGAGGTCGCCTCGCGCTGCGGCGTACTGCCGTTCGTACACCGCATTGTTGGCGTCAACGAGCTTGCGTGCCTCCGGGAGCAGCCGCCCCGCGAGGAGGTCGGTCGCGGTCCGGTAGTCCTCGCGGGCGGCGTCCTTGCCGCCGGGCCGGCTGTCGTTCTCCAGTGCCCGTCCGATCAGCTCCTGGTAGTGCGCGAAGTCATCGGTGAGCCGCACGACGGTCGCCTCGGTGGCCGGGTCGCCTTCCGAGGCGGCGGAGAGCGTGCGCAGGGAGCGGCTGATGGTCTCCTGCGCCTCCCCGTAGAAGCCACTCGCCTTGGCGTACGACTCTCCCAGGCGCCCCTTGCCAGTGCCGGAATCACCACTGGAGAGCAGGATGTTGGCCGTCTGCGCGTCCATGTCGTTGAGCGCGAGGTTGAGCCGGGTCGCGGAGACGGTACGGGGCGCGTCGTGCTGGGCCGTTTCGTCCCAAGCGGTGGTCGCGCCCGTCGCCGCGACCGCGAGCAGGATCAGCAACCCGGTGGCAAGCAGCACGCACGCCGCGCGAGCGAGGCGCAGTCGGCCGGGCAAGGTGGCCCAGTAGCGGTCGGCGAGCAGGCGGGCCGCCCGGGCGATCATGGTGGGAGGCCGTGGTCCCGGCGGCCCTCCTCCCAGCTTCCCTCCGGACGGCGAACGTGGGAGGCTCACGCGACGGGCCTCCGGTGCGGGGCTCTGCGTGACAGTCTCTGGAGCCCCCGCTCCCTGGGTCTGATCGGTACCGGCGGTGATCGTCACTCGCGCTCCAGCTCACACCCGGGCCGTTCGTACGGCCCTGCGTGCACGCCAGCATCTGGCTCAACAGTTCGACCCACCAGGCACGTTGATGGTCTTCATACGCGGGGAGACGCAGAATTGACGGGGTCTTGACGGCGCCCTCTGTCCGTCGGCTCCGCAGCACTCACGCCTCGAAGCGGTACCCCATGCCGGGGGCGGTGATCAGATGGCGCGGGTGTGACGGGTCCGCTTCCAGCTTCCGCCTGAGGTGAGCCATGTACACCCGCAGGTAGTTGGTCTGCGTTCCGTAGGACGAACCCCACACCTCCTGGAGCAGACGCCGCTGGCTGACGAGCCGGCCGCGGTTGCGGATCAGGACCTCCAGCAGATGCCATTCCGTCGGCGTGAGCCGGATGCTCTTCCCTCTGCGCCTGGCCTTCTTCGCGAGCAGGTCGACGGTGAACTCCTCGGTCTCGATGACCGTTTCGTTCTCGGCGGCCGACTCCTGTGTCGGTGTGCGGCGGATGACGGCTCCCAGCCGGGCCAGCAGTTCGTCCATGCTGAAGGGCTTGGTGATGTAGTCGTCGGCGCCCGCGTCCAGGGCCTGGATCTTCTCCTCGGAGCCGTGGCGGGCGGAGACCACCAGGACGGGCACCTGCGACCATCCGCGCAGTTGCTTGATCACCTCGATCCCGTCCATGTCGGGCAGTCCGAGGTCCAGCAGGACCACGTCCGGGCGGCAGGCCGCCGCGGCCGCCAGGGCCGTACCCCCGTCCTGCGCGCAGTCCACGTCGTACTTCCGCGCCTTCAGATTGATCACCAGCAACCGCGCAAGCTGCGGTTCGTCATCCACCACCAGCACCCGGGGCATCGTCGTGCCGCCTTCCTGTTGTACGTCCTGTGAGTACGGATAACCGGAGGGAACATCGATTTTCGGCCGCCTCGGCAGGCGTTGACGACGTCCATACGGCCGTGGGTGCGACTTTGACGGCATCCTTACGGCGAGGCTCGCGCGGCAGTGCACGGGACGGCCGTCCGTGATGCGTCCCGGCTCCAGCCCGCCCCCCCGCGGTCCGGACTGTGCGTGGTCTCGTCGCTGATCGTCACGCGCCCTCCAACCTCGCATCACGGACGGTCGTCCGCTTCCCCCTGCCACTCAGTCTGCGATCACCGCCGTGCGCCACCGCACCAGGTTGACGCCCCTCTTACGGCAAACCCGCACTTCCTGACGCGCTGCTGATGGCGGGCATCGGGGTGCCGTAAATGAGTCGTAAACACCACCGGCATCGGACGTAGCATCGGTGCGTTTGCTGTGATCTACGTGGTTCACGAGGGGGAATGTCATGGGCATCGGCGGCAGGCAACGGGGGAGGTTCCTGGCCCTTGTTGCAGGTGGGGCGGTTCTTGCCTCGGGCGCGGGGTTGTACGGATTGAGCGCGACGGGCAGCTGGCCGTTCCACGCAAGCTACTGCTGGGGAGCGTGGCAGGAGGACAGCGGTCCGTCCTTCCTCGGTGATGAGGCGCTCGGCAAGTCCGGCTCCGCGCGCCGGGCCACCGAGTCGGCGCCGCCCTCGTCCACCAGGCCGACCGCCACGTGCACGGTCACCGTCGCCTCGTCGATGCCCGATGACGACTCCACCGAGCCGCTCACCTTCGATGAGCGGGTCACCCTCCAATACGGCCCCGTCCCGGCCTCGGCCGAGGAGCGCCGTGCGTGGATGGCCCACTTCTTCGACGGCTCGGCCTCTCCGTTGCCCGACGGACTGAACGGGCTGGTCGGCGGCGATCGGGCCATGCTCGTGCTGCCCGAGGCCTGTGATGTGGACGGCAGACCGTCCGCAGTCACGATCCGGAGCGAGAGCTGGGGCGACGGCCACCTGGGGAAGAAGGCCATGCCCTTCACCATCGGAAACCGGATGGACGTCGCCCGGATGCTGCTGGACGCGGCCGGCACCACTGCCTCGAAGGCGGGCTGCAAGCCCGCGAAGCCGCTGCGCCTGTCCTCGCCGATGGCGGTCACCGCGGAGAAAGACGAGAGGGCCTCCACTCCTCTGTGCCGGATTCCGGGCGTGACTTTCGAGTTCGGCAAGGACTCCACCTATCAGCAGCAGGTGGGCGTGGTCGGTGAGCGGCTACAGACCTGTTCGGTGGTGTGGCGCTCCCGGGGGGTGCCCGATGAGCCAGCGGCGCAGTTCGTGATGGCGTCCGAGCCCCGCATGGTCGCACTGTTCGACGGGCTTCCCGAGGGCAACGGTCAGGGACTGGTGCGGGCCACCTGTGGCGGTCGGAGGACCGTGTTCTACGGGAACGTCGAGCCCGGCCTCAAGGGCCGGAGCCGCCCTGACGACCAGCAGGTGTTCGCGAACTTCACCGCATCCGTGAGCAAGCGCATCGGGTGCCAGGCAGGGGAGAACCGGTGACCGCAGACAACAACGGCAGCGCGGCGGACAACGGAAAGAGCGTGACACCGGCAGTGGACAACGAAACGACCCCGGACCGGCAGCCGGACAAGGAGCAGGACCTGGTTCCCTCTCCCGCGCGCCCCTCGTTGGTGCGTCGGCTGCTGCGGAACCGTACCGTCCGGGGCACCGCCGCGGGCGTCCTGGTCGGCGGCCTTCTCGGTGCCGGCGCCGTCGCCTGGCGTACGGACACTCTGCCGCTGCTCGGCCCTGCCCCCTGCTGGGATTCCCTCAGCGACTCGACCGTGTCCTCCCTCTTCGGCGACCGCAGGACCGAGGTCGAGGAGCAGGTGCTGCAGTCCGACCCCCACGGCCTCGGACTGTCCTACGGCCAGTGCCGCATCACCAGTTACAAGGACCACAGGGCCAGAAGGCAGCTGAGCGTACGGGTGCACAAGCTGGACGGTCTCTACGGAAGCGACGGGCGGCAGTGGCCCGAGGAGTTCCTCGCGGCCGGCATGGTGGCACTCGGGGAAGGCCTGCCGGGCATGGCGTCCTCCTCCCGCGCCTGGGTGGCTCTTCCCCAGTCCTGCACCGGCAGGCCCGCCCAGTTCGAGGGCCCGGTCGTGGTCGACGTCGGCATGGGGCCCGCGGGTCTTGACATCTCTTCGGAGTACGAGAGGGAGGACCGCGCCGCTCTGGCGCACGCTGCGGTGGATGCGGCCAACGGCGTCATACGCGAGCTGGGCTGCTCCGGGGTCTACCGGTCGCCGGAACTGCCGAAGGACGTCGTCGCGTGGCGGGACACACAGCCGGACGCCTTCTGCGGGATCAAGGGCCTCGCCCTCCCCGCCGCCTACCGCGAGAGCCTGTCACGTACCCGGGTCAGCGGCGACGGCGGAGCCGCCCGGATCTGCGAGGCCGCCGGGAGCTACCCCAGGGCCGCAGTCCGGATGACGACCGTCGTGGACCCGGCGCTGACCGCCGTCTTCTCCCAGGATCTCCTCAAGGGCGGCTCGTCCTTCAAGGGCACCAACGGGTACGGATCGTTCAACGTGAGCCGGGCCGTGTACCGGGCGCGGTGCCAGACCGGGGACGTGATCTTCATGCTGGAGCAGAAGGACAGGTTCGGGGAGCAGGACTTCACTTTCGTCCGCGACCTGCTGCCCGCCTACGTCGAGGCCGAGTCCAGCCGTATCGGCTGCGGCCAGGAGAAGGTGACACTGCCCCGCGGGTGAGCCGCGGGTGGCGGAGCGGGTTGTGCGGCCCGTGATCGGTAACACCCGTCGTGGCCGGGGCCGGTCATGCCGGTATCAGAGCTGTGTCAAGGACTGGGCGACCTCCTTGATCCTTGTCTCACCAAGCAGTTGGATGAACGACGTGAACAGCGGACTGCTCCACGACGACCGGCCACCGCATACGGTGCGCCCGGCCTCGCGCGCTGCTCACCTGCCGGTGCGCTGACGCACCGATCGCAATCCGCGGCCGCCAACAGTCACCCGTAGGGCGGGCGGCCGCTTCCGTCCCGTGCCTGCCCCCGCCCCGGGCAGGCACGGGACCTCGCACGCACCTCCTCGCCAAACCTGCAGGTGCCTGCGCCCGTCGGCCACAACGCCTGAAGGCGAGCCACGGCCCGGAGCTGCGCAGCCTCCTGCCCTGTACCGCCCGCTCCCCCTGCCCGAGAACCCGTTGCCGCTCCACCTGGAGACATTCGTGATCGAGATCTCCCCGCAGCAGTTCCCCGCCCTGAGCCGTTGGTTCCCCACCAGCTCACCCGGTCCCGCGGCTCTCGCCGAGCACGTACTGACCACGGGCGTCGGCCTCTGGTGGGCTGACCACCCCGACCGGCCTCGCGTCCTCGCCGTCAGCTGCGCGGACCACGTGCTGCTGCGCGGCGATCCCAGCGTGCTCACCCAGGACGCACTGGCCCGGTTCGCCGGCCGGTACGTAGAGACGCCCGCCCGGTTCTGGCCGTCGCTCGGCTCGGCATTCGAACGCGTCGTCCCCTGGGAACGGATGCTGTACGTCCACCAGCCTCAGGCACCGGTGTCCCTCCCCCGCACCCCGCGTGGCGTAACGGTGCGGCGGCTGACTCCCCAAGACGTTCCGGCACTGGCCGCGATGGACTCCGAGAACGCCTGGATTCATGCCAGTTGGGGCGGACCCGGCGGGCTCGCCGCCTCCGGCCACGGCTGGGCCGCGTTCGCCAAGGGGCGGGCCCTCTCCGTCGCCTGCACCTACTTCCTCGGCAGCGCCTACGAGGACATCGCGGTCGTCACCGTGCCCGATCGCCGCCGTGAGCGCCTCGCACTGGCCTGCGTCGCCGGCCTGGCGGCCGACATCCAGGCGCGGGGACACACCGCGAGCTGGTGCTGCTCACGCGACAACCGGCCCAGCCGACTGCTGGCCTGGACGGCCGGGTTCCGGCTGACCCGTGAATACGTCCACCACGTCACCGGCCGGGCCTTGGCAGAGGAGGTCGGGCACAGGGCAGCGGAGCCGCCCAGCCGCCGCGCCGCCGCGCCCGCCCTCGCGTCGCAATGACGGGGTGACGCAGCCCGCGCGCCGGCTCAGTGGGTGCGCTGCCCGCCCAGGGCGTTCAGCAGGGCAGCGCCCCGTTCGGCATCGTCCACGCTCACCGCGAACTCGCTCCCCCGCCGGGGGTGGATCACCAGGCACTCTCCGCCGCGCAGCATCACCGTCGTGCCCATGCCGCTCAGCCGATACCCCCATCCCCCCACCTGGGCGGGGGTGCGGTTTTCGGCACGCGCCGATTCGATGTCCTCGGCCGGCCAGCGCCGCACCGGCCAGCCGAGCGGACCGAAGGCCACGTCCAAGCCCTTCTCGGTGACGCGCGCCTGTACGGAGGCACACGAGAGAGCCGTGACGGAGACCGTGGCGAACGGTGCGACGACCGTCCACTCCACCTCGATCAGGCCGCTCACCGCGACGAGTACGGCAGCGAGCGCGACCAGCCCGGACAGGGCACCGATCCAGCGGAGCCACGGATTCGTCGTACGGGAAAGCCACACGAACCTCTCGCCGACCGGAACGTCCATGCTCGGACCGCCCGCAACCGCGTGCGCCGCCGCAGCCGGCCCGCGGCGGGCAACCGCCCACCCGGCCAGCCCCGCCACGGTCGCCACCCCGAACGTCAGCACCGTCCAGAGACCCACGGAATCGGCCTGCCGCCAGTCCGTGTGATCCAGGTTCGCCCGGACAATGGACGCCTGCGCGCCAACGAGGAGGACACCGCTGGACAGCAGTGTGGATACGGGCCAGCCCCGCATCGCCGGACTTGAGGTCGCCCCCTCACGCCACCGCGCGAGCACGACGGTCAGCAGCACCAGGACCAGCCAGATCAACCCGGGAAACAGCGCGGCTGCCCACAGCGGCATCGAGCCGTCCGGCCCGCCGGAGCCGGCGCCCCAGTGAGTCGCCAGCCGCTCCGGCAGCCGGTCACCGGCGGCCCAGGGAAGTGCGACGAGCGCGGCTAAGACCGCCACCGCCCAGATCGCAACACCCCACCGTTCTCCGCCCCTTCGCTCCGTACCGTCTTTCATGCCAGCCCCCTGATCATTTCCATGAGATCTGCCTTGCTGTAGCCCAGATGTGCCGCGTCCCCGACCAGTTCGCGCACGCGGTCGAGCAGCACCGAGCGCTGGTCCGCCCCCTCGGCCACGGTCACACCGCGACCTCGGCGGAACTCCAGCAGTCCCTCGTCGCGGAGCCCTCGAAGACCGCGGAGGACCGTGTTGACGTTCACGCCCAATGCCTGGGAGAGATCGCGCGCCGATGGCAGGCGGTCACCCGGGGCGCACTCGCCCTCGGCGATGGCACGTCTGATCGCACCCGCGACCTGCTCGTGCAGAGGGCGGTTGTCCGCGACGTTCAGCTTCAACAGCATGGTGTTAATGAACCTATCACCATCGTCACCACGGACGCTCCAGGGGATCCACCGGGCAGAACCCGTGTGGGGCCGCAGCTCGACATCATCTCGCCAGGTCCAGCCGCGCCTCCTCCAGGTCCAGGGAGCGCTGAAGGCGTCGGCGGGTGGTGTCGCTGATGTGGTGTTCGTCGTAGAGACGCTGGAGTTCCACGGCCTCCACCCGGATCAGGTCACGGCGCAGCAACCGGTAGACCTGGTCTGCGGATTCAGTCAGGTCGGCTTCCTCAAGGCGGTCGCGGGCGTGTTCGAGTCGGGCCTGGAGGCTGCGCCGGAGCCGGTCGGCAACGACGTCCGGTACCGCTTCGAGGTCGGACACCTCGTCCAGCCGCCGGATGCCGGCTGCGGCAAGGGCGCACCGGGCGGAGGCCTCCTCGCGTTCGGTGTGATCCGGTTCGAGGGCGATTCCGGAGCGACGGACCACGTCGGCCAGGGTGAAGCCCTGGGCGACGAGGGTGACCACCACCACCGACGTGGTCAGGACGAGCACGAGCGGGCGCTGGCCCAGGAGGCTGCCGTCGCCCTCCGCGACCGGGATGGAGAGGGCCGCGGCCAGTGGGACAACGCCACGCGTGCCCGCCCAGGTCAGCACGGCCGGGACGCGCCAGGAGGGACGTACGCCCGCGTTCCGCTGGACGACGGCCGAGAGGGGCAGGACCCACAGCAGGCGAACGGTGATCAAGGTCGCGGCGACCGCAAGCGCGTACAGCGGCCAGAGCCCGTCGGCAGCGGTCAGCGCGGCGACCTGGCCGGGCAGGGTGAGGCCGATCAGGCTGAAGACGACGCTCTCCAGCAGGAAGACCACGGTGCCGTTGACGGCGTGCAGCTGGATCCGTATGCGGGCATTGGTGAACCGGTCCGCCCGGCCTCCGAGCACCACGCCCGCCACGACAACGGAGGTCACGCCGGACGCGTGCACCGCTTCGGCCAGCACGTAGGCGGCGTACGGGGTCACCAGGGCGATGACGGTCTCCAGTACGGGGTCCTCGGTCCTGCGGCGCATCAGCGCAACGACCCCGGCAACTGCACCTCCGATGAGGATGCCGCCGCCGGCGAGCAGCGCGAACTCTGCGCCCGCCGCCTGCCACGACACCCCGCCGGAGGCCGCGGCAACGACGATCGCGACCCGGAAGAGGACGAGCGAAGTGGCGTCGTTGAAGAGGCTCTCGGCCTGCACGAGGACCTGGACGCGGGGAGGCAGGGCGAGGCGCCGACCGAGCGCGGTGACCGCCACCGGGTCCGTACTCGCGAGGACGGCCCCCAGGACCAGCGCCATCTGCCAGGTCAGCGGGGTGAGCAGCGACGCGACCAGACCCACCGCGGCCGCCGAGGCCAAGACCAGACCGACCGCGAGCACGCCGACCGGCTTCCATACCAGCCGCAGCTCGCGCCAGGACAGTTCCTCGGCGCTGGCGTACAGCAACGGCGGCAGAACGATGAGGCCGATGGCCTCCGGACTGACCCGGATCTCCGGAGTGCCCGGTATCAGCGCGACGACGAGACCGGCGACAACGAGCAGTGAGGGTGCGGGGATTCGCCAGCGGCGGGCACCTGTGGCCACGACCGTGGCCAGCACCACGAGGAACAAGACCGTACCGACGCTGCGCATTCCGCCCCCACCCGAGTCGACGCGGACCATGCGGTCACGCGACGCCGACCAGGCTTCCCGGCACACCGCCTTCACCCTATCGATGCAACGGCCGTCAATACACCATCAAAGTCCCGGTCGACTCGCGTCAGGAGTGCGTCAGGGCCGTTCCCTTCGCGTCATCGCTGCTGTTCGCTGGTGAAGTTGAGGACGTGCGGAGGAGTCGGGTACGGGTGAGCACGGAAACTGTCGTAGGCATCATCGTCGCGGTCAGCCTGGTCGGGTACCTGGTCCTGGCCTTGTTCTTCCCCGAGAAGTTCTGAGCATGACGACCACGCACGAGGCGGGCCCGGTGGCCGGCGCGGGACACCCCCCTGCCGTACGGCCGGGGAGGCTCAAGGTCTTTCTGGGTGCGGCCCCCGGCGTCGGCAAGACGTACCGGATGCTCGACGAGGCACACCGCCGGGCCGCCCGCGGCGCGGATGTGGTGGCCGGTTTCGTGGAGTGCCACCGGCGCCGACACACCGAGGTGAAGCTCGACGGCCTGGAGATCCTCACGCCGGCCGAACAGGAATACCGTGGCGGCCGGTACACGGAGCTGGACCGGGAAGCGCTGCTGGCGAGGCGGCCGCAGGTGGTGCTGATCGACGAACTCGCCCATACCAATGTCCCTGGGGGCGGCCGGCACCCGAAGCGGTGGCAGGACGTCGAGGACATCCTCTCCGCCGGGATCGATGTCGTCACCACGCTCAACATTCAGCACCTTGAGTCGCTGAGCGACGTCGTCGAGAAGATAACCGGAGTCCCGCAGCGCGAGACGGTGCCCGACGAGTTCGTGCGCCGCGCCCATGAGGTCGAGCTGGTCGACATACCGCCCGAGGGCCTTCGCCGCCGCATGGCACACGGCAACATCTATCCCCCGGAGCGGATCGACGCCTCGCTCGCCAACTACTTCCGCCCCGGCAATCTCATCGCGCTGCGGGAGCTGGCCCTGCTGTGGCTGGCCGGGAGGGTGGACGAGGCCCTCCACAAGTACCGTACCGAGCACGGCATCGGAGATGTCTGGGAGACCCGGGAACGCGTCGTGGTCGCCCTCACCGGCGGTCCCGAGGGCGAGACCCTCATCCGTCGCGCGGCACGCATCGCCGGCCGGTCCGCCGGGGGTGAACTGCTCGCCGTGCACATCGCGCGCAGCGACGGGCTCGCCGCCGGGGTCTCGCACGCGGCTCTGGTCGGCCAGCGGGCCCTCGTCGAGCACCTGGGCGGCACCTACCATTCCGTCGTCGGCGACGAAGTACCCACCGCACTGGTGGACTTCGCGATGGCGGAGAACGCCACCCAGCTCGTCCTCGGTACGAGCCGCCGCCGTCGGCTGGAACGTTTCCTCACCGGACGCGGGATCGGCGAGACCGTCGTGGCGCTGTCCGAGGACATCGACGTCCACATGGTCACGCACGAGCGGGCGGGCCACGGCCGGCTGCTCCCGTCCCGGCGCCGCACTCTCCCCACCTCCCGGCTCATCGCCGGACCCGTGGCCGGCGTGGTGCTCCCGGTGCTGCTCACCCTCGGCCTCGACCGCATGCGCGGCACGCTGAACCTCACCAGCGAGGTGCTGCTCTTCCTGGTGACCGTCGTGGGCGTAGCTTGCATCGGCGGAGTGGCATCCGCGCTGATCGCGGCGCTGACCGCCGCACTGCTCCTCAACTACTGGTTCATGCCGCCCRTAGGCGAGTTCACCATGAGCGACCCGGACAGCGTGCTGGCGCTGGTGGTCTTCGCCGTCGTCGCCGCCACTGTCGCCGCCGCGGCTGACAGGTCCCTGCGGCTCTCTCGCCGTGCGGCTCGAGCCACGGCGGAGGCGGAGACGATGTCGTCCCTCGCCGGCAGCATCGTCCGCGGCGACCAGACGATCCCGGCGCTGCTGGAACGTACGCGTGAAACATTCGGCATGGACACCGTCGAGCTGGCTCCCGAAGCCTGCGACACAGGCAGCGCGACCGACCCCGCCCTCGTGGTGGCGGCGGGCCCCGAGGCCTTCCTCGTCCTGCGCGGCCGTACGCTCCCGTCCTCCGAACGCCGCGTGCTGGCCGCCTTCTCCGCGCACGTCGGCGCGGCCGTCGAGCGGGCCCGGCTGGCCGAGGCCGCCGCCGAGGTCGAACCCATCAAGGCCGCCGACCGCCTCCGCACCGCCCTGCTCCGGGCCGTCAGCCACGACCTGCGGACCCCCTTGGCAGGGGCGCTGGCCGCGGTCAGCTCACTGCGCAACCAGGAGATCGAGTTCTCCGCCGAGGACCGCGCGGAACTGCTGGCCTCCGCCGAGGTGTCCCTGAACCGGCTCAACCGCCTGGTGGAGAACCTGCTCGATCTCAGCCGCCTCCAAGCCGGAGCCCTCACGCTCGACCTGCGGGCCACCACACTGGAGGAAGTCCTGCCGGCCGCGCTGGACTCGCTGGACCTGACGCCCGATGGCGGGCCCGCCGTCGATGTGCAGAACCTCGAATCGGTACCGGCGCTTCAGGCCGACCCGCCACTGCTGGAACGGGTGCTGGCCAACCTCGTCGGCAACGCGGTTCGCCACGCACCTGCGGAGCGCCCGGTGCTGGTGACAGCCAGCGCCCTGGCCGGGCGGGTCGACATCAGGATCGCTGACCGCGGCCCCGGGATCGCCGCCGACGACCGCGAGCGCGCCTTCGAACCGTTCCAGCGCCTCGGCGACCGCGACAACACCGCCGGACTCGGCCTCGGCCTCGCCCTGGCCAGGGGACTCACCGAGGCCATGGACGGCACGCTCACACCCGAGGACACCCCCGGCGGAGGACTGACCATGGTCCTGTCCCTGCCTGTCGCCACCGATGTGACAGCAGGGCGGCTCTGACCGCATGTCCGCAACCCTCCAGCTCCGAGCGCGAGTCGGGCAGCGCTCCGCACACATGATCATTTGTGGTGACGACGGCCTCGCACACCGCCTGGCACAGGAACTCGACGCCGTGTGCGGCGAGGCCGTCACGGTCGTCCTGCCGTCGCGCCGCGAGGGGCACGGCGCCGAGGTCGTCGCCCTGCACCGGGATCCGCACTCCCCCGTGGAGCTGCTCATCTCCGCGCGGCCCGACGAGCAGACCCTCCGGGAGGCCGGCGTCGAGCGTGCCGCGGCGCTTGCCCTCACCTACGGCGACGACCAGATCAACATGACCGCTGCCCTGCTCGCCCGCAGCATCAATCCGTCCGTACGCCTGGTCATCCGCATGTTCAATCGGGACCGCGGTCGTCATCTCGAACTGCTCCTCGACCGGGCGGCAGCCGCGCACGCCGGGGGCGACGACGCGTTCATCGACGCGTCCACGACGGTGCTTTCCGACGCCGACACGGCCGTCCCCGAATTGGTGGCCGCCGCGGCAGTCGGGCACGGGCCCACCCTCCAGGTCGAGGGCAAGGTGTTCCGCGGAGTGGTCCGCCCAGCCGGAACTCCGCCCCACGCGACGGACTTGGCCACGCTCGCCGTTCTCTCCGGTACACACATGGACGACCCGATGGGCGAGGACAGCGCTGAAACGCCGGGCGCCACCGGCACCCAGCTGCTGCCCGACACCGCTACCGCCTATCACCGGCAGTTCACGCACGGCCGGCTCATGCTCGAAGAGGTCACCCACCACCACGCGCCGGCCTCCCCCGCCAGGCGGCGGGCCTACCGGGGCTGGCTGAGCGACCGGCTCGGGCACCTGCCCTGGAAGATCTTCGTATCCCGTGAAGTGACCGCCGTCTTCGGGGTGCTCGCCGCGGCTGTGGTGCTACTGGCCACCGCGACGGCCGTCGTGGAGGACGGACCGTTGTGGAAGTCGGTGTACCTCCCCCTGCTGGACATCTTCACCATGGGCGACCCGGCAACCGAAGAGTCCACGGCCCGCCAGGTCCTCCAGCTCATCGCGGGTTTCGTCGGCCTGGCCGTACTACCTCTCGTCGTGGCCGCCGCCATGAACGCCACCCTGGCCTTCCGCACGGCATCGGCCAACCACGTACCGGATACGGGTCTGCACGACCACATCGTCCTGGTCGGCCTCGGCAAGATCGGCACGCGCGTCCTGGCGCAGCTGTGTACGACCGACCACAAGGTCGTGGTCATCGAGCGGGACCCGCAGGCCCGAGGGGTCGCGCTGGCACGCGAGCTCGGAGTGCACCTGCTGCTCGAGGACGCCGCCGCTCCCGGGGTCCTCGATCTCGCCCGCATCGGCACCGGAAAGTCGCTCCTCGTCCTCACGCACGACGACGGCGAGAACCTCGACATCGTGATGGCCGCACGCGAGAGCAACCCCCGTGTGCGCGCCGTGATGCGCCTGTACGGCGACGACTTCGCCGCCACCGTCTCCCGCACCATGCGCGCCGGTTACCCGAACGCGCTCACCCGCAGCCGCAGCGTCTCGGCGCTGGCCGCGCCCTCCTTCGCCGCCGCGATGATGGGCCGCCACGTGCTGGGGGTCATGCCGGTGGAGCGCGGATCCCTGCTCTTCACCGTCGTGGACGTCGCCGGCCACCCGGAACTCGAAGGGCACTCCATACACGAGGCCTTCAAGGAACACGAGTGGCGCGTACTCGCCGTCGGCCCCACGACCAGCAGGCATTCGGCCTCGTCGACCGACACTCTCGGCGGATTCCGCGTGGACCGGGCCGCCTTCGACTGGCGCCCACCACACGGTCGGGTCCTGCGCCATGACGACCGTGTCGTGCTGGTCACCACACGGCGCGGTCTGGACGTTCTGATGACCGGTGTCCAGCCCCGTCCCGCAGGCCGCCGGCCTCATCCGGCCCAATGATCTCGCTTGGACCGAACTCGCTCACCGATCAAGTCACTTTCACCACGGGGGTCCTATGTCATTCGATGCCGAATGGGCAGAGCTCAAGTCAGCCGCTGCTGCGAACCAGACGGCAATGCGGCTCAATCAGCTCGATCCCGGAGGGGGCGGCGGGCCCGGGCCACAGGGGGATCTGGTGGTCACCCAGAAGGACCTGGCGGCAGTAGGAAACGCCGCATTCAAGCTGCGGCAGAGGCTCGGCACCGATGGGGACCATGCCAAGGCCAGTACGCACGAGGCGGCCGGCTCCTTGAAGAAGGACTTCGCTCTGGGGACCGCCCTCTCGACGCTCGCGGACAAGTGGCACGACCAGGTGGGAACGCTGCTGGACGCCTGCGCCCACATTTCCAACCACCTCGACTACACGCAGAACGCGCACGCCGAAGGCGAGTACTGGATCGCCACCCAGTTCAAGTTCGCGCAGCTCAATACAGGATTCGAGGAAAGGGCGCACCACTGATGGACCTGGACGCACTGCGTTTCGCGGACTTCTCGAAGCTGTCAACCGCCGTCGCGGACTGGACGGCCATGGCCACGAAATTGTGGGAGCTGGAGTCGGATGCCCGTGGCGACCTCGGCGGTAAAGCCGCGAAGGCCGACTGGGCTGGGGTGAACGCGACCGTGACCCGGGAGTTCATCGGCAAGACCGCCAAGGAGTTCGCCGACGCCGCCACCGAGGCCACCAGTATCGGGAACATCCTGCGTGACACCCACGGTGAGCTCGTCGACTACAAGGCCAGGCTGAACGAGGCCATCCGGCGCGGACTGGAGAAGGACCTCACCGTGGTGCCGGCGGGCAATGGCGGCTTCACCGTCACGATGAACATCCACCCAGACCGCGCCGCCAAGGGCACGACGGTGCCCGAGCACACCGAGGCCGATGCGACCGCCCTCCGCGACGAGGTACAGCGGATCCTCGGGGGCGCCACCGAGAGCGACACGACGGCCGCCCAGGCGCTGACCATGCTGGTCAGCCAGACCCCGTACGGCTTCTCCGACGCCGCCTACTACGACCGCGACCGCGCCGCGGACGCCATGAAGGACGCCGACCGGATCGCGAAGCTCCTGAAGACCAAGGGCGACGACATGTCCCCCGAGGAGTTCGACAAGCTCAATGCCGACCTGGCCAAGTACAAGGACGACCGGCTCTTCCAGGAGCAGCTCGCCACCACCATCGGCCCGCGCGGCCTGCTCGACTTCTGGGCGGACCTTGCCGACCCCTCCGACGGCGGCACCCTGCAGCGCTCCCGCCACGACCAGCTCGGCGACTTCCAGCGCAACCTCTCCCTCACCCTGGCCGGCGCCACCCAGTCCGACAGCCCGGCCATGCGCACCTGGGAGAACGACATGGTCAAGCTGGGCGAGGAGCGCATCCAGACCCGCGGCAGCCAGGTCTACGGCTACCAGGTGATGAGCAACCTCATGCGCAACGGCGACTGGGACAACCGCTTCCTGAACGACTACGGCAACGCGCTCGTCGCCACCGAGAAGAAGATGAAGCTCCCGGCCAACTACTGGAACGGCGGCGTGCCACCAGTGCCCAAGATGAACTTCATCGGCGAGGACTTCGGCCGCGACCCCATGACCGGCTTCATGACCGCCCTGGCCGCCAGCCCGAACGCCGCGACGGAGTTCTTCAACGCGACGCAGCCCACCGACAACGCCCAGTACGTCCTCGGCGACCGGCAGACCTTCGACGACACACCCCTCAACACCAAGGACGGCAACGCCGCGCGGGATGCCACGGGAGCCGCCCTGGTCTCTGCAGCCACGGGAGTCGACCCCAACGACCCGACGGCGCCTCCCGCAGAGCTCACACCCGAACATCGTCAAGTCCTGGACCGCTCACTGAAGTACCTCTCCGAGCGCGGCGACGACTTCCCTTCCGAGATGCGCGACGACATGGCCAAGGTCCTCTCGGCCCACAGCGACGTCGTCCACCACTCCGCCAGCACCCTGTCGGCCACACACGACGACCCGCGACTGCTCGACCGCCAGCAGCTCCTGGAGGTCAGCAAGCAGCTCTCGCGCGACCAGAACGCCTACGGCGTGCTCAACGAAGCCATGAACCGTGAAATGATCAAGGACATCTACGGCGACCAGCCCAGGGACCCCAAGGAGACCCTGCAACGGGCTGGCAATACAGTCGGGTTCCTCGAAGAGGCCCGCTACCAAGCGCTGAAGGCCGACAAGGATGACCCCACCTGGGAAGCCAAGTGGCTCTACCACGGCTTCGGCGGCGCCGCGAACTTCATTCCCGTCGTGGGCGACATCGCGCAGCGAGGTGTCGACGCGCTCGCCTATCAGTGGCAGATCGACGAGCAGGCACGTATCGACCAGGGCTTCCAGGCGAAGAACCAGGACGTGTTCCTTCTCCGGGAGAACCAGCTGAGGGCCCTCTCCGAGGAGTGGGCCAAGGCCAACCCCGGTCACGGCAACGACCCCTACACCCTGGAGAACGAGATCAATTTGGCGGCAGTGAACGGGAACAAGCGCGCCAAGGGCCTGGCGGGTGCCCCGTGAGGCGCCACATCGTCGCGGTGACCGTCACAGCTGCTCTCCTCGCCGTGGCAGGCTGCTCGAATCCCTCGAAGTACGCGATGCCGGGCGATGTCTGCGGGGTCCCGGTACCTCCCTCTGCCCTCGAACCGCTGCTCCTCCCGGGCGAGAAGCTGGAGCAGTCGACCGCCCTCTCCAGGCCGGGCGCCGCGCACTGCTTCGTGCAAGTGGACGAGGAGACGGTCTTGAGTGTGCAAGGGGAGGTCATCCCGGCAGGGACGGACCCGAGCGTGCGGAGGGAGTGGCAGGTGCACGGTGCCACGAAGATCGACGTCGGTGATGCCGCCCTCGTCAGCGACATCAACGTGGTAGCGGTCGCGCCCTGCGTCTACGAGGGCGCGAACCGCAGGTTCGTCGTCCAGGCCGAGCGCTTCTACCCGAATCGCGACGACGCGGCGAAGCGCCGCGAGGCCCTCACCCACTTCATGACGGCCTACTTTCCCGCCGCCAAGAAGGCTGCGGGCTGCACCTCCTGACCGGGGAGCACGGACACTCAAAAACCTTCGACTTAGGACGCAGCTGTGCATCACGACGACGAACCGGTCTTCAAGCGGAGCAAGTGGGGAACGAACCGCTACTACTACAACCCTCGCAACCCCGTCGGGCTCGCCCTCATCGTCATCACCGTGCTCGTCGTCGGGACGCTGCTCATCCTCATGGCCAACCGGGCCGGACCGTTCGAGCCACCGCCTGCCCCCGCACCGTGGAATCCCGCGCAGGTCACCACCGGCCCGCCAGGCCACTGAACGGCTTGGGGTTGGTCTCGAACCGGAGCGCCGTCAAAATGCCGTAGCCATCACATCAGCGGTGCGTCAGGGTCCGGTGTCGAGGCCCGTACCGGCCCTAACGTCACCCCCATGGGACGACGTTTCGCGCAGTCCGCGACCGGAATTCACACCGGCGCGGAGCCTCGAGGGCCTATCGCACGCGACATCCACTGGGCCGGCGAGAGGCGGTCGGCCGTCGGTGTCGCGTCCCTCCTGTACTCGGCCCTGCTCGCCATGGACGCGGGTTTCGGCGAGCTCGACGCGACCCGCGGCGCCCTCTGGACCGGCCTGGCCGCCCTCCTCTTCGTGATCTTGCTGCCATCCAGGGTCTCCGTAGGTCCCGGTCTGCTGAGCGCCCGAGGACTGCTGGTGGAACATGCTGTCCGCACCGACTCCCTCGTCTCGGTCAGGTGGTCCGACGGGGTGGCCCAGCGGATGATCCTCCGCGACACGGAGGGAAGCCAGGTCGAGATCGATCCGAACGTCCTGGTCCGCAATCCCGCGATGTGGCGCCGGGTCGACACGGACACCCGCACATCGATCCAGCGCGGCACTCTGCTGTGCGGCGAGAGCGCCCTGCGCCGGCTGGCAGAGCGTATCGACCGCGAGACGGCCCTCACGGTCTTCAAAGTCTCAGGCCTGCAGTGATCGACGGTCGGTGACTTCTGTGCACCCGGGCAGTGGCTGACGCGAGTCACTGATCCTCCGTCGGGGAGGGCGCAGACGGGGTGATCGGCCGTCGGGAGGCCGCTGCCGGAAGCGTGAGCGTCACGGCAAAGCCGGGGCCGACGGGTGCGGTTTCAAGGGCGCCCCCCATGGTCTCCGTGAGGTCACGGCACATCCGCAGGGTCAGACTGTCCGGCGTGCGACTCGCATGTGTGCCGCGTTCCGCTCCCTGCACTGCGTCGTTGGTGCCGTCCGTCATGTAGATCTCCACCTGACCAGCCCGGGTCTTGCCTGTCAGCCGCGCGGGCCGGTCCGGCGGGCTGTGGCGCTGGGCCTCGGCCGCCAAAGCGGTCAGCACGCGAGTGAGCACGGCCGCGTCGGCGATCACGTCGGGCAGCAGCTCCGGCAGGCTGCATTGGATCGCATGGCCACCGGGACCCAGGTCGTCCAGAACGGCGGTCAGCAGCTCGTCGAGATCGACCGGTCGCAGATACAGATCCAGTGCCCCGGCGTGCAGGCGGCTCAACTCGTCGAGGTCCGAGAGAAGCTGGACCGCACGCCGCACCGACGACCGGGCTATGGCGAGGTTCCGGCTCTCTTTCGAATCCGTGCCGACGCCTAGGCCATCCAGCGCTTCGTCGGCTGTGCGCAGTGGGCCCCGCAGATCGCGGCTCGCGGTGAGGAGGAGCGAGGCCCTGGTGTGCTCGGCTGCGGCACGCAAGCCCGTTTCGGCATCGTGGGCAGCAAGCCGGCCGTGCGAGTAGGCCATGCCCAACTGGGCCGCGCACGCTCCCAGTACGCGCTGGTCATCGCTGCTCAGCGGGCGCCCTCGGGCAGCCAGGGTGAGGTCGTCGCCGACGGGGCTGTCCACATCAGCGTCGTACGGGCGCTCGGGTGGATCCTCACCGGTGCTGGCGACGACGTACCAGCGGGGCTCGGCGGCATGCCCCGTATCGCGTTCCAACAGACTCACCGCATCCAGGCCGAAGTCCTCCCGTACCTGTTCGAGCAAGGCCGGCAGGTCCTGGCCGTGGATCATGGCGGTGGCCAGCCGACTCAGTGCCCGGGCCTCGGAACTCGCGCGGACGGCCCGGTACGTGCTGCGTGCGGCCGCACCCGCGGCCATGCCGACGATGACGGCCGTGACGACGTACACCACCAGCGCTATGACGTCGGCGAGGTGCTGGACGCGCAACGAGTGCATCGGCGGGGTGAAGTAATAGTCGGCGAGCAGTCCCGCGGCAAGAGCGGCCACCAGTGCGGGAACGAGGCCACCGACCAGGGCGACCACGACAACGGCGAGCAGGTAGAGCACCAGGGCGAGGGAGAGGTCCACGTGCTCGCCCAGGAGAACCAGGAGGGCGGTCAGGCCCGGGAGCGTGATCGCCGCGAGCAGCATCGCCGTCCAGAAGCGCCGTGGGCCGGTGGCGCGGCTCGGGTGCGGCAGTCGCAGCGGGGAAGTCGAGCCGGCGGCGTGCTCATGGGTGATCACGAGTACGTCGATGGGGCCGGAGCGCCGGATCGTCCGGTGCCCCACACCGCCGCGGAGGAACGTGGAGAGCCTTCCGTGGCGGCTCGCGCCGATCACGATCTGCGTGACGTTCTCGGCCTCCGCGAACTGGAGCAGCGCCTCGGGGATGTCGTCGCCGGTGGTCTGGTGGTAGCTGCCGCCCAGTGACTCCACCAGGGCCCGCTGGGCGGCGAGGGTGGCCGGATCGCCGTGGGTGAGGCCGTCGCTCGGTACGACGTGCAATGCCAGCAGCTCGCTGCCGGGGACTCGGGCGCTGATCCGGGTGCTGCGGCGGATCAGAGTTTCTCCCTCGGGGCCGCCGGTGAGGGCGACCATGATGCGCTCGCGGGTTTCCCAGGGGGTGGTGATGCCGTGTTCCGCGCGGTAGCGCTGCAGTCCTTCCTCGACGCGGTCGGCGAGCCACAGCAGGGCGAGTTCGCGCAGGGCCGTGAGGTTGCCGACGCGGAAGTAGTGGGTGAGGGCGGCCTCGATGCGGTCCGAGGGATAGATCTCGCCGTGCAGCATGCGTCGGCGCAGCAGCTCGGGCGGCAGGTCCACCAGTTCGATCTGGTCCGCGCGGCGTGCCACCTCGTCGGGCAGGGTCTCACGCTGCGGGACACCGGTGATCTGCCGGACCACGTCGCCCAGGGACTCCAGGTGCTGGACGTTGAGCGTGGTGACTACGTCGATCCCCGCGTCGAGGAGTTCCTCGACGTCCTGCCATCGCTTGGCATGGCGGGAGCCGGGCACATTGGTGTGGGCCAGTTCGTCGACCAGGGCGACCTGCGGCTGGCGGGCGAGCACCCCGTCGAGGTCCATCTCGGTGAAGCTCGCCTCCCGGTACTCCATGGCGCGCCGGGAAATGATCTCCAGCCCCTCGGCGAGGGCAGCGGTGGGCCGCCGCCCGTGCGGCTCGACGAACCCGACGACCACATCGGCACCGGCCGAGGCCAGCCGCTGCCCTTCCTCCAGCATCGCGTACGTCTTTCCCACCCCCGGGGCGGCCCCGAGGTAGATCCGCAATCGCCCACGCGCCATCGACGGGCTCCTGCCCGCTCGTCACACCCCCTCGGCCCCCGCATCCCATGGTGCGCCCAACCGCGCTCCCGCGCTCGCAATCCGCGCGGGATCGCAGGTCAGACGCCCTGATGCGACGGCTGCTCTCGGGCGGCATGGCTTCCCCACACATGATGTCGAGGACGGCCACGAGACAGCGAATCGGACCGTCGTCCCCGGACTCAGCCTCCTTGGCCGGTGCCTCTCGGACGCTGTGCACGCGTGATCAACACCAGGGCGAACAGCAACACCACGGTGCCGGGCATGGTGAACATGGTGCGGTAGGCGGAATCGACCGCCAGGAGACCGATCAGCTGGATGCCCAGCGCGATCGCGATCAGGAGCTGTGCCCAGCCGAAAAGCCGGAGACGGACGATGTGCCGCCGCTGCCAGGGCAGCAGCCAGCCACTGCTGAGTGTGGCGATGCCGGAGCCGGCGAGCAGTAGCGCTGTGACAGCGGTCAGTGCGCCGATGCCGTAGCGGATCCCCATGCGGGCTCCTTTCAGTGGATGTGTGCCAGGGTGATTGTGGTGGGCCGTACAAGGGCCCGGCTGACCGGGCCTGCGGATCGTGGTCGATGTGGTGACCGCTTCGGATCAGTCAGCTTCGGCACGGGCTTCCACGTCCTCGATGCCGGATGGACGTCCGGCTCGGACCCAGCGGAGGTAGAAGGCTCCGCCGATGGCGAGGGTGGCGACCAGGGAGAGGATGGGCCAGCCACGGAGGAGGTTCACCAGGAGGGTGAGAGCCACCGCGACGGCCGCCATGGCATTCAGCCAGGCGAGGGCGGGCTTGCGCTCGGTACGGGCGAAGCGGGTCATGGCCAGCAGGCCGACGAGGAAGCTGACGAAGACCGCGACCGCGTAGAAGAGGACGAGCTCCTGCTCCTCCCCCGCGGCAGCCACGATGATCACCGCCGCCGCGGCCAGGTAGACGACGACGGACCAGTACGGGGTGTGGTGCCGGTTGGTCCGACCCAGCAGTTCGGGCAGCACACCCGGGCGCTCCGGTGTGCCGGCCAGAGCCTTGAGGAGTCCCGGGCCTGCCTGGAAGGAGGAGCTGGCGGCGGCCAAGAGCAGGAGGGAGCTGGTCACCTGGAAGGCTCCGTAGAGCCAGCCGGATCCGGCCGCGGCGTGGGCGATGTCGGCGATCTGGGTGGAGTCCTTGCCCGGGATGCCGATGCGGAGGCGCACGGCGAGCGCGGTCAGGGCCAGGGTGAGGCCCCCGACGATGACCAGGAGCAGGGCGAGGGTGCCCCGCCCGAAGCGGCGGCGGTGGGTGTCGTCGAGCTGGCCGAGCTGCGCGATGGCCGTGGACGGGGCCTCGATGCCGGTGGCCAGGGCCATCGCGACGGGGAAGGCGAGGACGACTGCGAGGGCGGCGGAGCGGCCCGGGTCCGTCGAGGCAGGGGCCTCACCCATGGTGTGCGGTGAGACGAAGCCATGTACGAGCACGGCGACGCAGACGAGCACGAAGAGCACGGTCATGACGGCGAACAGCAGCCGCCCGCCGTGTCCGAACCAGGTCAGGCCCGCGACCACCAGCAGCAGGAGCAGGGCGAGCGGGACACGGAAGGGCGCGGCGGCGGGGAAGAGGGCGATCATGGCGCTGGCGGCGGCCGCGATGGAGATCCCGATGGTGAGGACGAAGTCGACGACGAGCGCGCCGATGGGTACGAACGTCCAGCGCGGCCCGAAGGCCCGCCCGGCCGCGGCCGCCGCCCCACCGCCCTTGGGGAAACGGCGCACCAGCTGCCAGTAATTGGCGGTGACTACCACGACCAGCCCCACCACCAGCGACATCGTCGGCAGCAGTAGGGCGAGATCGCCGTGCAGGGCGCGCAGCGCCGCCTCGATGGCGTACGCCACGGAGGAGACCGGATCTGCGATCACGGCGAAGGCGAACGCGAAGAAGAGGACCGAGCGGCGCGGACTGCGGCGGCCGGGCCCGCCTGGCAAGGGCGCAGGCGCAGCGGGCTGCTGTATGGCGGTCATGAGGGATGCCTTCCAAGGCGAGAGCCGGAGCTCATGGAACAGCCCATGACTCCTGACCGCCGACCAGACTTCCCGGCACACCAGGCGTCAAGAATACGTCAGCGGCCCGTTAAGGAATAGCCGAAATACACGGCATCGACAGGGCACTTGAATGCTTGGCCCGCTGGCCCGGCCGCATGGCTGCGCCCAGTCGGCGGCCGGTGACCACAGATGGTCCGATCGGCGGTGCGGTTCGGGCGTGCGTCGCGGTGAACTTCGGCTGCCAGGAGTTGAGCAAAGACATGGGAGGCTGCCCCTTTTCGCCCGGAGTGGTGGTGGCGACATCGTGCTGTGTGGCGCCGGTATACCGCCGGTTCTGCGGACCCAGGGCGCGTCGCGCCTTACCACTACTTCGCCTTCCTGGCGGTGATCGTGCGGCGGATCCCGTACGCGGCGGCGCCCGCGGCCAGGACCGCCGGGCAGGTGATCACCGATGAGCCCGGCAGGGCGAAGGCCAGGACCAGGCAGCCGGCCAGCCCCAGCACGGGGATGATCCGCGCCGGTCGCCCCTCGGCCGCTGTGAGGATCCAGGCGGAGGCGTTGGCGATCGCGCAGTAGACCAGGACGCCAAAGCGATCGCCCCGCGTACGTCGGCGGTCGCGGCGAGCACCGCGACGACCGCGCCGACGACGAGTTCGGCCCGGTGCGGCACCTGGGTGCGGACCAGTACCCTGCCGCCTGAACCAACCGCCTCCGTTTTGACTGGTCAGTGGGGGTGCACCGTGTACCAGGAGGAGACGAAGAATCTGCCGGGCGTCTGCGGAGCTAGGTCAAGGTGCCGCCCTTGGCGCCCGGCCAAGGGAAACGCACTGGTCACGGCCGGTATGCGGAGCGTGGTGGTCGCCAGGTGGCCGCACGAGACTGGAGGTGTCGGCCCTTCCTCCGCCTCCTGGAGGCGATCCCCATGCGTACCACCGGCGGCGGCACTCCACCTTCTTGACCACCGCGAACATCTACAGCCACCTCACCCAACAAGCCGCCCGCGAAGCCGTCGACACCATCGACCACACCCTCCCCCAGGCCCAGAAGCGAAACGACCGACGGGCCTGGCTGGAACGGCTGCGACCACCACGCGCCCACATCCAGCACCTGCGTGAAGCCCTCAACCGGCTCCGCTCCCCCCGCCCGTGTTCAGCACCTCGGCGGAGCATCCCCGAACAGGGCGTGCGACCACACTGCGATCACCAGGACTCCGGACATGGAAAAGGCCGTCCTCTCACGGATGAGAGAACGGCCTCCGACCTGCATCAAGCATGGTCGGGACGACAGGATTTGAACCTGCGACCCCTTGACCCCCAGTCAAGTGCGCTACCAAGCTGCGCCACGTCCCGTTGTGCCGCCGACCTGGGGTTTTCCCCCTCGCGGCGGGCACATGCAGAACATTACCGCACGTTGAGGGGTGCGCGTGCACGGGTGATCGGCGCGCGGGAGGATGGCCCGGTGAACGGACGGGATCGTGATGGTGAGGGGCGGGCGCGCAGTGCGCGGCCGCGCGACGGGCTGGGGCGGCCGCTGCCGCACGGGGCCGAGGGCGTGGAGCGGCAGCCCGAGGGGGTGGTGCGTACGCCGGCCGGGACCGTGGAGGAGGCGCAGCGGCTGCTGGACGCCGGGATGCCCTTCCACGCGCACGAGGTGTTCGAGGACGCCTGGAAGTCGGGGCCGGGGGCCGATGCCCCGCTGTGGCGGGGGATGGCGCAGCTGGCGGTGGGGCTGACGCACGCCGCGCGGGGGAACGCGGTGGGCGGGGCCCGGCTGCTGCGGCGCGGTGCGGCGCAGCTGGCCGGGGTACGGGAGGCGTACGGGATGGATCTGCCGGGGCTGGCCCGGTGGGCCGGGGAGCTGGCCCGCCGGGTGGAGGGCGGCGCCGTGGTCGACGCCGCCGTGGAGGCCCCGAGGCTACGCGGCGGCGGGCTGTAGCAGGTCCCAGCGGTTGCCGTAGAGGTCCTCGAAGACGGCGACGGAGCCGTACGCCTCGTGGCGGGGCTCCTCCAGGAAGCGGACGCCCTCGGCGGTCATCCGGGCGTGGTCGGCGGCGAAGTCGGCGGTGTAGAGGAAGAAGCCGACGCGGCCGCCGGTCTGGTCGCCGACGCGGGCGCGCTGGGCGTCGTCCTTGGCGCGGGCGAGCAGCAGGGCCGACTCGGTGGCGCCGGGCGGGCGGACCACGACCCAGCGGGAGCCGTCGGGGCGGGCGGTGTCCTCGACGAGGTCGAATCCGAGGGCCCGGGTGTAGAAGTCGATGGCCTCGTCGTAGTCGCTGACCACGAGGGCGGTGAGGGCGATGTGGGATGGCATTCCGTCATTGTGCGTCGAGGAGGACCACGTCCAGGACACGGGGACCGTGGACGCCCTCCACCCGGTCGAGTTCGATGTCGCTGGTGGCGGAGGGGCCGGAGATCCAGGTCAGGGGGCGGGTCGGGTCCAGCCGTTCCAGTGCCTGCGGGACGGAGTCCACCACCTGGGCGGGGACGCGCACCACGCAGACGTGGTGGTCCGGGATCAGGGTGATGCGCCGGCGCCCCTGGGCGGGCCCGCCGTCGAGGACGATCGTGCCGGTCTCGGCGACGGCCAGGGCGCAGCCGGTGATCACGCCGCCGACGCGGTCCAGCCCGGCCGGGGTGGAGGCGGCCCGGTCATGGATCCGGGTCGGGCCGGCCGCGGAGAGCCAGTACGGGGGCAGGCCGGGCGGGACGAGGACGCTCTCGTGCCGGGACAGCAGCCGCGCCAGCAGCAGCGGCAGTCCGTCCCCGTCGGTGCGGTGGACCGTCGCCCGGTACTCGGTGAGGTGCGCGGCGAGCAGGTCGACGCGCTCGGCCGGGGTGCGGGAGCCGTGGACCCGGAGGTAGTCGCGGGGGACCTCCGGGTCGGGTCCGGAGGCGGCGCGGCGGATGCGGGAGAGGATGCGGTCCTTGCTGCTCACTTCTGCGGGGACTTCCGTTCTCGGGCCCACCAGTCGCGGAAGGACTCCGCCGGTACGTCGGGCAGTGCGCGGGTGTCGGTCCAGGCCCGGCCGGGTCCGGGCAGGCGACGCGGGCGCAGCCGCCGGGCCCGGGAGAGCAGCCGTTCGCCCGCGCGCAGGGCGCCAGGGCGGTCGAGGAGGAGGCGGGCGGCGCGCATCGCGGCCCGTTCGGCCGTGTGGCCGTGGGCGGGCCGGATGCGGACGCGGACGCCCTCGCGGGTAACGGGGCCGCCCTGGACCACCCGTTCGCGCAGGTGGACGAGGATCTCGGGGATGTCGATGGCGACGGGGCAGACCTCGTAGCAGGCCCCGCAGAGGGTGGAGGCGTAGGGCAGGGTGGCGTCGATCGGGGCGGCGGTGCCGCGCAGTTGGGGGCTGAGGACGGCGCCGATGGGGCCGGGATAGACGGAGCCGTAGGCGTGGCCGCCGGCCCGTTCGTAGACGGGGCAGACGTTGAGGCAGGCGGAGCAGCGGATGCAGCGCAGGGCCTGGCGTCCGGTCGGGTCGGCGAGGGTGTCGGTGCGGCCGTTGTCCAGAAGGACGAGGTGGAAGGCGGTGGGGCCGTCGCCGTCGGCCCCTTTCGACGGTCCCGGCCCGGTCCACATGGTCGTGTACGGGTTCATCCGCTCGGCGGTCGAGGAGCGCGGCAGGGTCTGGAGGAAGATCTCCAGGTCGCGGAAGGTCGGCACCACCTTCTCGATGCCGACGACCGAGATCAGGGTCTCGGGCAGGGTCAGGCACATCCGGCCGTTGCCCTCGGACTCCAGGACGACCATGGTGCCGGTCTCGGCGACCATGAAGTTGGCGCCGGAGACGGCGACCTTGGCGCGCAGGAACTTCTCGCGCAGGTGCAGGCGGGCGGCCTCGGCGAGTTCGCGCGGGTCGTCGCCGAGGTCCTCGGGGGCCGGGCGGCCCCAGCGGCCCATCTCGGTGCGGAAGAGGTCCCGGATCTCGCCGCGGTTGCGGTGGATGGCGGGGACGAGGATGTGGGAGGGCCGGTCGTGGCCGAGCTGGACGATCAGTTCGGCGAGGTCGGTCTCGTAGGCGGCGATCCCGGCCGCTTCCAGGGCCTCGTTGAGGCCGATCTCCTGGGTGGCCATGGACTTGACCTTGACCACCTCGCGTTCGCCGGTGGCGAGGACGAGGCCGGTGACGATCCGGTTGGCCTCCTCGGCGTCGACGGCCCAGTGCACGGTGCCGCCCGCCGCCGTGACGGCGGCCTCCAGCTCCAGGAGGTAGCGGTCGAGGTTGCGGAGCGTGTGGTCCTTGACGGCCTTCCCGGCGGCGCGCAGCCGGTCCCAGTCGTCGAGTTCGGCGACGGCGCGGGCGCGTTTGTCGCGGATGGTGTGGGTGGCGTGGCGCAGGTTGGCGCGCAGCACCGCGTTCCCCACGGCTTCGCGGGCCGCTTCGGGGAAGGGCGGGAAGGCGGGCATGCCGAGGTCGGTGCCGGTCATCGCAGCGGTTCCTCCTCCGTGGCGGCCAGGATCTCGGCGAGGTGCAGGGTGCGCAGTGGCTCGCCGGCGCGGCGCAGGGTGCCTTCGAGGTGGGCGAGGCAGGAGTTGTCGGCGCCGCACAGCACCTCGGCGCCGGTGGACCGGGCGCTGCGGATCTTGTCGGCGCCCATGGCGGCGGACACGTCCGGGTTCTTCAGGGCGAAGGTGCCGCCGAATCCGCAGCATTCCTCGGCTCCGGGCAGCTCGATCAGTTCCAGGCCCTTCACCGCGGCCAGCAGGCGGCGCGGGCGGTCGCCCAGCCCGAGGGAGCGCAGGCCGTGGCAGGAGGGGTGGTAGGTGACGGTGTGCGGGAAGTACGCGCCGACGTCGGTCACGCCGAGCACGTCCACCAGGAACTCGGTCAGCTCGCGCACCCGCGGGACGAGGTCGTCCGCCAGTGCCGCGAGGGCGCTCCCGCGCCCCTCCTCGGCCGCCTTCCGGCCGATGCGCGGGTACTGCTCGCGGATCATCGCGGCGCAGGACCCGGAGGGGGTGACGACGTGGTCGTAGCCCGCGAAGGCCTCGCCGGTGCGGCGCAGCAGCGGTTCGCTCTCGCGCCGGTAGCCGGTGTTGTACTGCGGCTGGCCGCAGCAGCTCTGGGCCGCCGGGAAGTCCACCTCGACGCCGAGGCGCTCCAGGAGGCGGACGACGGCGATGCCGGTGCGCGGGTACAGCGCGTCGTTGACGCAGGTGACGAACAGGGCGGCACGCATGACGGGCAGAATAGCCGGGTGAAGAAGTTCTCAGTGATCGGCATAGGCGCGGGCGACCCGGACCACCTGACCCTCCAGGCGGTCCGGGCGATCGGCGCGGCGGACGCATTCCTCATCCTGGAGAAGGGGGAGGAGAAGTCGGACCTGACGGGGCTGCGGCGGGCCATGCTGGAGCAGCACGCCCGGCCGGGCCACCGGCTGGTGGAGGGGCGCGATCCGGACCGGGACCGCACCCCGGCCGAGTACGCGCCGACGGTGGACGGCTGGCGCAGCGCGCGGGCCGAGATCTTCGAGCGGTTCATCGCCGAGGACCTCGCGGAGGGCGAGACCGGGGCCTTCCTGGTCTGGGGCGATCCGTCCCTCTACGACTCCACCCTGGCGATCCTCGACGAGGTGCTGGAGCACGGCCGGGTGGAGTTCGAGCACGAGGTGGTGCCCGGGATCAGCAGCGTCTCGGCGCTGCTGGCCCGGCACCGTACGAACCTGAACCGGGTCGGGCGTCCGGTGCAGATCACCACGGGCCGGCGGCTGGCGGAGGGCTGGCCGCAGGACGTGGACGACGTGGTGGTGATGCTGGACGCGCGGCACGCCTTCACGGCCCACCTCGACCAGGACCTCTTCATCTACTGGGGCGCCTACGTCGGCACGCCGGACGAGATCCTGGTCTCGGGGAAGCTGGCGGAGGTGGCCGGGCGGATCGAGGAGCTGCGCACCGAGGCCCGGGCCCGCAAGGGCTGGATCATGGACACGTACCTGCTCAGGCGCGCTTGAGGAAGGCGGGCAGGAGCTCGGCGAGGCGCTCGTACTCCTCGGCGCGGTTGTAGACCTGCCCGCAGACGCGGATGCCGCCGCCTCCCTGCCGGGGCCAGATCAGGACCCGGATGCCGATCTTCGCCGCGAGTTCCTCGCGCAGGGTGCGGGCGGCGTCGTGGGTCTCGGCGGTGCCGGGGGGCAGCAGCAGGGAGCGCATCGCGAGGCCCGGGGTGTACGGCAGGGGGGTGAGCCCGGGGATCCGCGCGAGCAGGGCCGCGCCGTAGGCGGCGAGGGCGCTGTTGTGGGCCCGGACCTTGGGCGCGTCGAGCCGTTCGAGGAGGTCGAGGCCCTCGGGCGCGGCGAGCCAGCCGGTGTAGTCGGCGGTGGCGCGGTACTCGACGGAGCCCGGGAAGCCCTGTTCGTCCTCCCAGGACGGGGAGAGGGAGCGGACCCGGGAACGGTGGGCGGGGGCCACGGCCAGGAGGGCGCTGCCGGAGGGGGCGTACCCCCACTTGTGGAGGTTCCCGAACCAGAAGTCGGCGCCGGCGGCGATCGGCTCGGCCAGCATGCCGGGGGTGTGGGCCCCGTCGACGACGGTGGTGACCCCGCGCGCGGACAGTTCGGCGAGGAGCCTGGGTCCGGCGATGAGGCGGGCGGTCGGCGAGCTGACGTGGTCGAGGACGGCCACCTTGGTGCGGGGGGTGAGCCCGGCCAGCACGGTCTCGCACACGGCGTCCTCGTCGGGCAGGTGCGGGTCGAGGGCGACGGTGGTGACGGGGGCCCGGCGGGCGGCGGCCGCGACGACGGTGCCGTAGCCGTGGTCGGTGACCAGGATCTCGTCGCCCTCGGCCAGTTCCACGGCGTCGAGCGCGAGGTTGGCGCCCTCGGTGGCGTTGGCGATGAAGGCGATGCCCTCGGGGTCCGCCCCGAGCCGGTCGGCGATCCGCCCGCGGGCCGCGGCGACCCGTGCGGGGATCGCGTTGAAGAAGGCGTCCGGGTCGGCGTGGGCCTCGGCGCGCAGCAGCTCCTGGGCCTCGCGCACGGGCAGGGGGACGGCCCCGTAGGAGCCGTGGTTGAGGTGGGCGACATCGGGGTCGAGCCGGAACAGGCCCGGGCCGCCGGGGAAGACGGGAGGGGCCGGCGGGACGGGCGGGACGGACGGCTCGGGCACGGGTACCTCCGGGTGCACGGTGGGGCTGCGGGTCTCCCGCGGGCCCCGGCACGGGGCCCGCGGGCGTGTCCCCCGGAGCATGCAGTCCCGCCGCACCCTCCGACAGGGCCGATTCCGCCAGAGTGGCCTACCTCCGGTCCGCCCGCCCGCAGGCCGGGCGCGGGAGGTCAGCGCGGCGCTTCGTCCCGGCCGCTGGTCGCCGCGTAGTACTGGAGGTCCTGCACCGCCACCGTGCCGTCGACGCGGTACGGCAGCTCCACCGAGGCCGCCGTCCTCCCGTCGCGCACCACCTCGGCGGAGCTGGTGCCCGGTCTCAGCGGAAGCAGTTCGGCGTGCGGGCCGGCCGGCGCGGCGTGCTCGCCCCGGGCGGGACCGACGGTGGTGCGGACGGTGGCGGGCTCCGTCAGGAAGCTGAGCACCTCCACGGTGTCCCGGGGAGCGGCGCTGCCCTTGCGCGGCGCCATCAGCAGCGTCTGGCCGCCGGTCGGGCCGGTGGCGGCGAACTGGGTGCGGGAGGTGAGGTACAGGGTGTCGCGGACGATCCGGGGCCACTGCCCGGTCTTGAAACGGGTCAGGTAGTACGAGGTCAGGTCCAGGTACGCGTACCCGTTGTGCAGGGAGGGCGCGAACTGGCTGCCCTCCGAGTAGTCGTTCCAGGTGGTCAGCTGCACCCAGTCGGCCCCGTCGTCGATGGCGTGCGTCCAGGTGGTCCGCAGGGTGGCGGTGTTGCCCGCCTCGTCGTAGATCCCCTGGTTCGGCCGGGCGTCCTGGACGGACACCGGCTGCATCCAGATCTTGCCGAGGCCGTGCGCCCGGTCCACGTCGGCGGTGGCGCCCTCCTGGCCGGCGTAGCTGCGGCTGCCCCACTCGGAGAATCCGTAACTGATCGGCGCGTAGGCCGCGTTGTGGGCGCCGAAGTCGAGGAAGAGGGGGACGAGGGCCGTGCGGACGCCGTAGCGGGTCTTGAGGGTGTCCATCATCCGGGTCCACCAGGCCGGGCTCTTCTCCTCCGCCTTGAACGGGGACACGACGAGGCGGCCGTCGCCGAGCCGGTGCGCGGCGGGGGCCCGGGCCAGGGTGGCGAGGGCGTCGGCGAGGACCGTGGGGTCGTCGGTGTCCAGCGAGGTCATGTCCGGCATCAGCATGACCTTGAAGGCCGGGTCGACCTCGTGGGCCGCCCGCATCAGGAGGTCGGCGCGCTCCCGGTTCTTCCCGGTCAGGGAGAGCAGGTCGAGGGTGAAGCCGTCGATGCCGGCGCCGCGGGCGGTGCGCACCTCCTGCCGGAGGTTGGCGTACTCCCAGGCGCCGCCCTTCGGGGCGACGGGCAGGGGGCGGTCGCGCAGGAGGCCGCCGTACCGCTCGTGCTTGCCGTTCTCCCCGCCGGGGCGGAGGTAGTCGCGGGTGTAGTAGTCGGCGTCGGCGCTCGCGTTGTCCAGGGAGAGCGGGTACGGGGTGAAGTAGTGGGCGAACACCAGCTTCCCGGCGGCGGCCGCGGAGCGCAGCTCGGCCGGTCCGGGCAGGTCGAAGGGGAGGGCTCCGGCGGGGCGGGCGCCGCCGCTGTCGACCCGGCCCCGCACGGGGGCGGAGGGCGGGGG
>NZ_JBFRER010000028.1:0-117960 GCF_052114405.1 Streptomyces sp. M-16
TGCCGGGGCCCCGGCGGGGCGGCTGCCGGGGCCCCGGCGGGGCGGCCTTCGCGCGGCCCACGGCCAGCTCGCGGCGCAGCACCGGGACGATCCGCTCCCCCAGCAGGTCGATCTGCTCCAGGGCGGTCTTCAGCGGCAACCCCGCGTGGTCCACGGCGAAGAGCTGGCGCTGGTAGTCCCCGTAGGCCTGCCGGAACCCGAGGATCTTCTCGACGGCCTCGTCGGGGCTGCCCACGACCAGCGGGGTCCGGGCCGCGCACTCCTCCAGGGAGTACCGGCCCCCGTACGCCGGGGACAGGTCGAAGTACGGGCGGAACCCGCGCACCGCGTCCTGCGAGCGGGGGCGCACGAAGACCTGCCCGCCGATCCCCACGACGGCCTGCTCGGCCGTGCCGTGGCCGTGCTCCGCGTACCGGGTCCGGTACAGGTCCACGAGGCGGGCGTGGTGCTCGACGGGTCCGTGGAGGTTGTCCGCGAAGAAGCCGTCGCCGTAGAGCGCGGCCCGCTCGGCGGCCTCCGGCGAGCGCAGCGCCGCGTGCCACACGAAGGGCGGTACGCCGTCCAGCGGGCGGGGCGTGGAGGTGAAGCCGTCGAGGCGGGCGCGGGAGCGGCCCCGCCAGTCGACCTGCTCCTCGCGCCAGAGCCGGTGCAGCAGGGCGTAGTTCTCCCGGGCCAGCTCGTGGCCCTGGCGCAGGTCCTGGCCGAACCAGGGGTAGACGTCCGGGGTGTTGCCGTGGCCGGTCATCAGGTCCACGCGGCCGTCCGCGAGGTGCTGGAGCAGCGCGAACTCCTCCGCCACGCGCACGGGGTCGTTGGTGGTGACGAGGGTGGTGGCGGTGGACAGGATGAGCCGCCGGGTGCGGGCGGCGACGTAGGCGAGCAGGGTCGTCGGCGCGGAGCAGACGTAGGGCGGGTTGTGGTGCTCGCCGACGGCGAAGACGTCGAGGCCGGCCTCCTCCGCCCGGACGGCGAGGGTGGTCATGGCCTTGATCCGCTCGTACTCGGTCGGTGCCCGGCCGCCCAGGGGGTCGGGGACCACCTCACCGATCGAGAAGATCCCGAACTGCACCCTGCCGCCCCGCCTCTCGTGCCGACGTCGTACGCCCGGCGGTGCGGTGCCGGGGGGCAGGCCCCGGCACCGCGGTCCGTGGGGGGCCACCGGGGCCCGGAACAGGACCGTGCCGGATCTCCGGGCGACGGGCCAGGGCTGTTCCGGCAGTCCGTCAAGTCGGGTCGTGCCGGGGGGTGGTGGGGTCCCCACCACGTTCGGGCGAAGTGCGGTGCCCGGCGCACCTCCCCGGAAGAGGGGTACTCGAAGGACGGTGGGGGTGCAGTCGATGCACGCCTAGGGGGGCATGTCGTGGCCACGATCATGAGCAGCAGCACCGTCACGGGTACGGGGACGACCACACCGGACCGCGGCGGGGCGCCCGGCAGGGCCGGCGGAGGGACCGGCGGAGGGACCGGCGGACCGGCCACGGCCGCCGCGTACGAGGCCGCCGACGACCTCTGCGCCGCCGTCCTCGGCTCGCTGCGCCGCAGGGACCAGCGCGAGAAGGGCCGCAGGTACGTACGGGGACTGCTGGCCCTCCCGGGCCGCAAGTCGATGCGCGGGATCGCCGGACAGGTGGGCGGAGGGGCCGCCGAGCAGAGCATGCACCACTTCATCTCCAGCTCCACCTGGGACTGGGAACCGATCCGCGGCGCCCTCTGCGGCTACCTGGAGGCCACCGCCACGCCGACCGCGTGGGTGGCGCAGCCGATGGCGATCCCCAAGGGCGGCGAGCACTCGGTGGGCGTGGCGCACCGCTTCGACCCGCACCAGGGACAGATGTTCCGGGGTCAGCAGGCCTTCGGGACCTGGTTCGCGTCCGCCGGGCTGGTGACGCCGGTCGGCTGGCGGATGTTCCTCCCGGAGGCGCAGGCCCCCGCGGGCCCGGGGGCCCCCGCCAACGCGCCCGGCGCCCTCGCCGCCCGGGCCGCCCGGGCCGCGTACGAGGAGGCCGCGTACGAGGAGTCCGCCACCGCCTCCGTCATCGCGACCGTGCGCCGCACCACGGGCGCGCCCCGCCCCGTGGTGCTGGACATCCGGCACATCGGCACCCGTTCGACGATGAACCGCTTCGCGGAGGCCGGGCTGCCGGTGATCGCCCGCGTCGACCCCGCGACCCCGCTGCTGGTCACCGACCCGGCGCTGCCCGGCCACGGCGCGGGCCCGCGCGGCGCCCGCGAGGTCCTGCGGTCGGTGCGGGGCCTGTGCACCCCGGTGGAGTGGACCGACCCTGACCCCGCGCGCCCGGGGGGCCGCCACCGCAGCACCCTCGCGGTGGCGGTGCGCGTGATGATGCCCGACCCGTCCCCGGCCCGCCGGCGGCACCTGCTGCTGGTCGGCGAGTGGACGGACCCGCGCCGCGAACCGGCGCAGATGTGGGTGACGGACCTGGTGCGCCTTCCCGTGGGCCCGCTGCTGCGGCTCACCAAGCAGGCGCTGCGCGTGGACTGCGCCGCCGAACACAGCGGCCGCGAGGCGGGGCTGCGCGATTTCACGGGCCGCGCCCTGCCCGGCTGGCACCGCCACGTCACGCTGGCCTCGATCGCACACGCCGCCCGCGCCCTGACGGCGTAGGCGACGCGGACCACCCGGCCGCCCCGCCGCCCGGCCGCCGTACGGGCTCCCCGTCCTACCCCGCCTGTTCGGCCTCTTGCGCGGCGGTCCGGCGGTCGTGGAGGACCGTACGGGCCTTGCGCAGCCGCAGCGCCAGCTGGATTTCGAGGGCCTGCGCGGGCTTCTGCCAGTGCGGGCCGAGCAGTTCGGCGATGCGCTCCAGGCGGCGGGAGACCGTGTTGGGGTGCACGTGCAGGGTCTCGGCGGCGCGGGTGGGGCTGGCCCCGGAGGCGAAGTAGGCCTCCACGGTGCGGGTCAGGTGCGTCAGCCGGTCGGTGTCGTACTCCAGGACGGGGCCGATGGTCGCGGCGATGAAGGACTCCACGTCGTGGTCGGCGGACAACAGCAGCCCGAGGAAGCCCAGTTCGCGCAGGGAGGCCGTGCCGCCGACCCCGTCCAGGGCGGTCAGCGCGTCCAGGCAGCGCACGGCCTCGGCGTACGCGCCGGCCACCTCCCCCGCGGCGGCGGTGGGCCCCGCGGCGCCCGTGGACACGGCGTGACCGAGGAGCGGCGAGAGTTCGCCGGAGACCCGGTGCGCGGCGGCGGAGGCGTCGGTACCGGGCAGCACCAGGACGATGCAGCCGCGGCGGACGCCCTTGAGGCCGCCCGCCCGGTACGCGTACGAGGACGCCCAGGCGACGGCCTTGCCCAGTTCGCCGCCCTCGGGCCGGGCGACGACCACCACGTGCGGGCGGTCGAGGTCGATGCCGAGCCGGCGGGTGCGCTCCAGCAGGTACAGATCGACGGAGTGCGGCCGCTCCAGCAGGTCGGCGAGGAGTTCGTCGTGCACGGGCCCCTCGGCGGCGGCGGTGCCGCGCTGGATCAGCATGAGGGAGGCCACGGACTGCGCGGCGAGCTGGAGCAGCCGGACGTCCTCGTCGGCCAGCGGCGCCGACGCGCTCAGCAGCAGCACCCCGAGGTCCTCCGCGCCGGCGAGTACGGGGGCCAGCCACAGGTCGCCGGGCAGCCGGACCGGCCGCCGGTCGGTCAGCGCCTGGAGGGCCGCCTTGGCCACCGCGTCCTCGTCCAGACCGGGCAGTTCACCGGTGGCGGTCAGCGGCCGGCCGCCCGGGTCCCGTACCTGGAGCACGCCGTCCAGCGCGTCGGCGGTGGCACGGGCGAGGGTGGGCAGCCCGGCCCCGTCGAGGACCAGGCCGGCCAGCCGGGCGTGGCACTCCCACAGGTAACGGACCCGGGTGAGGGCGGTGTTGGTGCGCGAGCCGAAGGCCTCCAGCTCGGTGACCTCGTCCCGGGTCTGCTCCAGCAGGCGGGCCTTCTCGATGGCGACGGCGGCCAGGTCGGCGAGGGAGAGCATGATGCCGATCTCGTCCGGGGTGAAATGCCGTACCGCGCGGTCGGAGCCGTAGAGGGCGCCGAGGCTGGAGTCCCCGCGCCGCAGCGGGACGGCGATGATCGCGTGCAGGCCCTCCGCCTCCACGACGGCGTCGATGCCGGGGGCGTGCGCGATGGCCGGGTCGGCGAGGTAGTCGGCGGTCCACACCGGGGAGCGGCGGGCCTGGGCGATGCTGCCGAGGCCCCGGCCGGTGCCCAGTTCGAGGCCGGCGTTGAGGGCGGTGGTCTCGCCCTCGGAGGTGCGTACGTACGCGGACCCGTCCGGGCGGCTGAGCGAGAGCCACGCCATGTCGAAGCCGAGGAGGCGCCGGGCGCGGCGGGTGATCAGACGGAGCAGGCCGTCGATGTCGTACGGGGAGGTGAGGTCGTGCGCGGTGTCCACGAGGGCGGTGAGGGCGGCTTCGCGCTGCTCGCGGCGGATGGTGCCGGCCCGGACCGAGCGGGCCAGTTCCACGGCGCGGGCGAGTTCCGCGAGGGCCTCCTCGCCGGTGCCCGTGGCGTGGGCTTCGGCGAGCAGGGCGTCGTACCGGCCCTGGGGGGCGTCCGCCGCGAGCAGTTCCAGTACGGCCAGTGCGCCCGATTCATCCCCCGGCATCCCGCCATCCCCCGTCCGACCAGCTGTTTTCTGCCCGGCTCCCGAACCTAGGTTCCGTGCGGCGAGGGGTCAAGCAAGGCGCGCGGGAGCACCGGACCGGCCGTCCGCCGGACCCCGCGAACGGGCCGGAACGAAGGCCGGGCCGGGCAGCGCGGCAGGCCGGGCCGGAGCCGGTGCGTAAGGCCGGTGCGTAAGGCCGGGGTCAAGGCCGGGGTCAAGGCCGGGGGGTCAAGGCCGGGGGGTCAAGGCCGGGGGTCAGGACCGGGGGTCAAGGCCGGGTGGCGCAGGCCAGGGCCGGGAGCGGGGCCAGGGTCAGGCCCGCCTGCGCGGGGCGCGGGGCCAGGGCGCGCTCTTCGGCCCGGCGCAGGGCGGCCAGGTAGGCATCTCCGGGGCGCCCCGCGCCGGCACCGCGCAGACCGGCCAGGGCCAGGCGCAGTTCGCGGTGGCGGCCGAGCGCGAGTTCCGCTTCGACCCACTGGCCGAGTACGGAGAGCCGGTCGGCGTCGAGCACGGCGATGCGCCGGCGGAGCCAGGTGCCGGCCGCGATCCCGTCCAGGGCGGGGCCGGTCCACAGGTCCAGGGCCCGCCGGAGCCGGGCGGCGGCCTGGGCGGGATCACCGCGTCCCATGGCCCGGTAGCCGGCCCCGGCCTCGCGCTCGAACTCCCTCACGTCACAACGGCCGCCGCCGGTGTCGAGAAGATACCCGCCGGGACGTGTGGAGAGCACCGTTTCGGGAGTCCGTACCGAAGAAGGGCCCAGCGCCTCGGCGATCCGCTCGCGCAGGCGGCGTACGGCGGTGTGCAGGACGGCCCGGGCGTGCTCGGGCGTGACGCGGGCGGCGAGTTCGTCGGCGAGCACGGAGACGGGCACGACCCGGTCGGGAGAGGCCGCGAGGACCGCGAGGACGTGCCGGGACTCCGGCGTGGGGGCCGTGATGGGCACACCGTTCTCGGTGACCCGAGGGGGGCCGAGCACCTCAATGTCCACGTTGTCCTCCCTGGGCAGGCAAGCAAAAAAATAATACCCGGAAGGATCTTCTTGGGAAGGGGAGGGCTTGCCCGAACGCCGTGTCAGCCCGAGGCCGCGTCGCCGGAGGTCTCCTCGCCCGCGCCCGGGTCCACCTCACCCGGTTCCACCCCGCCCGCGCAACCCATCCGGCACGCGTGGACGCCCTCCGGACCGAACAGGGCCCGCGCACCCCGCCCCGGCCGGGTGTCGAGCCGGATCGCCACGGCCGGCACCACCACGTTCGGCATCACGTGGGTGTAGAGCTCCGACACCTGCGCGTCCAGCTCCAGGCGCAGCATCTGGGACATGGTGTTGAGCCCCGCGTACGCGCCCACGATCAGCCGCGACGGCACCACCGTGTCCACGTTGGGCAGCAGCTCGCCCCGCTCCTTCGCCTCTTCCAGCAGGGCCGCGTGCTGGTCGATCCAGGCCTGGTAGGGAGCCGCCCGGTCGAGCTGGGCGCCGACCTGCTCCAGCGAGAGCCGGGCGCTCGCCCGGATCAGCGTCTCGTGCCGCAGCCGGTGCGAGAAGACCATGCCGATGTCCACGAACTCCTGCGCCTTGTACGGCTGCGGGACCATCGGCGGCTGCGTCTCGTTCTGGGCGTCGATGACGGCCTGGGCCAGGGCTTCCTTGGAGTCGAAGTGGAAGTAGAGGGCACCCTTGGTGACCTTCGCGATGTTGACGATGTCCGAGAGCTTGGCCGTGTCGTAGCCGCGCTCCTCGAAGACCTCGGCCGCCGCCTCCAGGATCGCCCGACGCGTGCGCACCGCCCGGTCCTGCTTCACCTGGGGTCGCTCTGTCCTCATGTCTGGCGTCGCCTTCTCCTGGCCCGCCGGCTTTACATCCTCACGGGTACGTTTTTGTGTCTAGATTCCACACCATCGCGTGGCCACAAGTCCACCGGACGGGTCCCGCTCCGTCAGATTGCCCGGTATCCGCCGCCACACCCTGCCCGAAAGGGCAGCGGAACAGGGCGGAGGTGGGGATTCCGGCCCCATGCCAAAGGGGGTCCGCCGGTCCGTTGCGGACCGGCGGACCCCCTTCGGGTCCTCGGTGCTGACTGCCTACTTCAGCTTGGTACCGGCGGAGCGCAGGTTGGCGCAGGCCTCCGCGACGCGCTTGGCCATGCCGGCCTCGGCCAGCTTGCCCCAGGTGCGCGGGTCGTAGGTGGACTTCGTGCCGACCTCGCCGTCGACCTTCAGGACACCGTCGTAGTTGCGGAACATGTGGTCCGCGACGGGGCGGGTGAAGGCGTACTGGGTGTCGGTGTCGAGGTTCATCTTCACGACGCCGTTCTCCAGCGCGGTGGCGATCTCCTCGGCCGTGGAGCCCGAGCCGCCGTGGAAGACGAAGTCGAACGGCGAGGCCTTGCCGTACTTCTCGCCGACGCCGGCCTGGAGGTCCTTGAGGAGCTCGGGGCGCAGGACGACGTTGCCCGGCTTGTAGACGCCGTGCACGTTGCCGAAGGAGGCGGCCAGCAGGTAGCGGCCCTTCTCGCCCAGGCCCAGGGCCTCGGCGGTGCGCAGCGCGTCCTCGACGGTGGTGTACAGCTCGTCGTTGATCTCGTGGCTGACGCCGTCCTCCTCGCCACCGGTCGGGGTGATCTCGACCTCAAGGATGATCTTCGCGGCGGCGGCCTTGGCGAGCAGCTCCTGGGCGATGGCCAGGTTGTCGGACAGGGTCTCGGCGGAGCCGTCCCACATGTGCGACTGGAAGAGCGGGTTCAGACCACGGGCCACGCGCTCGGCGGAGACCTCCAGGAGCGGACGTACGTAGCCGTCCAGCTTGTCCTTGGGGCAGTGGTCGGTGTGCAGCGCGACCGTGACGTCGTACTTGGCGGCGACGACGTGCGCGAACTCGGCCAGGGCGACGGCGCCGGTGACCATGTCCTTGTTGTACTGACCACCCAGGAACTCGGCACCGCCGGTGGAGATCTGGATGATGCCGTCGCTCTCGGCCTCCGCGAAGCCGCGCAGCGCAGCGTGCAGGGTCTGGGTCGAGGTCACGTTGATGGCCGGGTAGGCGAACTTGCCTGCCTTCGCCCGGTCGAGCATCTCGTTGTAGATCTCGGGGGTTGCGATGGGCATCTGTCCGCTCCTTGGTTGTGCGGGGAAGGGTGCTGATTGCGGGCCCTGACCTGGGGGCGACGTCATCGTCGCGCCTATCTTTCCAGACTCGGCGCGGCACTCCACCCCCCTCACCACCCGACGGAGTGCGGATCGGGCGGAGTGTTTCACGTGAAACACTCCGCCGCCCGGCGTCACCTCGGGACCTTCGTCACGAGTCGTCGCGCACCGTCCCACGGTCGGGACCCGAGCCGGACAGGGGTCAGGAAAGACCCAGGTCGCCCAGTCGGTAGCCGGTCAGGTACGGCAGCCCGGCCGCGGCGATGGCGTCGGCCGCGCCCCGGTCCACGATGGTCGCGACGGCGACGACCTCGCCGCCGGCCTCGCGGACCGCCTCGACGGCGGTCAGCGGGGAGCCGCCGGTGGTCGAGGTGTCCTCGACGACCAGGCAGCGCTTGCCCTTCACCTCGGTGCCCTCGATGCGGCGCTGCATGCCGTGGGCCTTCTGCGCCTTGCGGACGACGAAGGCGTCGAGGCGCGCGCCGCGGGCGGCGGAGGCGTGGAGCATCGAGGTGGCCACCGGGTCGGCGCCCAGGGTCAGGCCGCCGACGCAGTCGAAGTCGAGGTCGGCGGTGAGGTCGAGCATGACCTGCCCGACCATCGGGGCCGCCTCGCCGTCGAGGGTGATCCGGCGGAGGTCGATGTAGTAGTCGGCCTCCTTGCCGGAGGAGAGGGTCACCTTGCCGTGCACGACGGCCTTGTCCTTGATCTGCTGCAGAAGCGCATCGCGTACGTCAGTCATGCCCCCGAGCTTAATTGCGCCCTACGGGAGCCGCCGCCAGGTCCAGGTGCTGGAGATCTCCAGCGGGTCGACGGGGGTGACCAGCTGCGGGAGGCTGTTCAGGCCGTTCGGCGGTCCGGACTGGGGCTCGACGCAGACGGCCTCGGGCTGCTCGTCGTAGACCACCACCCATTCGGCCCGGCTGGTGACCTTCAGCTCCAGCTGACCGGGCCAGGTGAGGGTGACGTCGACCCCCTCGGGCATGCCGAAGCAGTCGTCCCAGGGTCCCGGCTTCGGGGCGATGCGGCGGCCGGTCGGGATGTGGTCCTCGCCGCGTTCCTCCTGCCAGGCCGGGTCGAAGGCGATCTGCGCCTCGGGCCCGCCGGGCGTCAGGACGCGGTGGAACCAGGGGTGCCAGCCCGCCTGCGCCGGGAAGGAGTCCTCGTACGTCTCCACGCCCAGGGTGAGCGTCAGCGCGTCCTCGGTGAGCTCGAAGACCTGGGTCACCCGGCCCGCGTACGGCCACGGGTCTGCGAGGTCGTAGACGAAGGCGGCCCGGGTCGCGCTCACCCCGGCGGGCTTCCAGGAGGCGTCGCGGCCGAAGCCGTGGATGGCGTGCGGGGGGTGGTTCAGGGGCAGCCGGTGGACGGTCGCCCCGTCGTGGAACCGCCCGTTCGCCGTCCGGCCGCACCAGGGGACCATGGGGAAGGACCCGAAGTGCGGGCCCTGGCGCAGCAGCTCGGTGCCGTCGACGCGCAGACTGCTGATCCGGCAGCCGTTCTCCCGGTCGATGGTGATGTCGGCGCCGCCGGCGCTCAGTCGCGTACTCATACGGCGACCCTACGGCCCGTCAGCGGCGGCGGCGCAACACCCTTCCGACAACGACGGCCGAGGCCAGGGCCAGGGCCGCCGCCGGGGCGATCCAGCGCATGCCGGCTCCCGCGCCGACGGTGGAGGGGGCCGGTACGGGGGCGTAACGGCCGCGCGGCGGCGCGTGGTCGACCTCCTCGGCGCTGCGGCCGATCATCGTGCGGCGGGCGTGGGCCGCCTCGGCCGGGGGACGGGCGGAGCCGCCGGGAGCACCCGCGGCGGCGTCGGTGCCGGCGGGCTCGGGCGCCCCGGCGGCTCCGGACGGCTCGGTGAAGTCGGCTTCCGCGAAGGGGTCCAGGGAGGGGGGCGGCACTTCGGTCTCGAACACGGACGCGCTGACCCCGGGCCCCGCCTCCCCTTCCTCACCGCTGCCCGCGCCCTCGTCCGCTCCGTTCGCCTCCGCCGCCTCTTCCGCCTCTTCCGCCTCCGCCACCGGGTCCTGCGGCCGCGGCCGGGCGTCGCGTTCGGGTCCGCCGGCCGCGGCGAGGTTCCCGGCGAGCCGGTCGAGGAGCCTGCGGGCGGCGGTGGCGGTGGCCTCGGGTTCGAAGGCGGCGGCGCGTCCGTCGACGGTCGCCTCCGCGGTGAACTCCAGCCGGGTGCCGCCCTCGTGCGGGATCAGCCGCAGCCCGAGGGCGAGCTTGACGGTGCCGCTCCCGCGCACCTCGGCGCCCTCGCCCCCGGCGGCGAAGCGGCCGGGCTCCGGCTCGGTGAGGGACAGCGCCCCCCGGTAGGTCACCGTGCTCCCGCCGACCCGCACCCTGAGGCGCCCCGCGAGCGGCCCGGCCGCCGTATCGGCGTCCTGCTGGAGGCCGGGGACGCAGCGGGCCACCCGGGCGGGATCGCGCAGCAGGGCGCGGAGATCGTCTGCCGGTACCGGAACGAACACCTGATGCTCCATGTGGTCGAGCCTACCGACGTGGCCCGTCCGTGCACACGGACACGACAGTCCCGGGCCCCGGCGGGCGGGATCAGGAGTAGCGCGGGTGCGGGAGCGTCGAGGGCGGGAGCCCGGTCAGCCGGGTCCGGGCCGCGTCCCGGGCGGAGTCCCGCAGGGCCCGGGTGGACACGGCGCGCAGGGCGGGCGCGTCCCGGTCGACCCGCAGCTCGGGGACGCGCTCGCGGGCGGCGAGTACGAAGCCCCAGTCCTGCGGGGGCGAGCCCGCGGCCCCGGCGGTGCGGTCGGGGCCGGCGGTGAAGCCGGTGAGGCGGCCGCCCGCGCTGTAGGGGGTGGTGAGCAGCCCGGCCGCCCGGAGGGTGGAGTCGACGGTCCAGTAGGTGCGCGGCCGGGTGGTCAGGGGCCCGGCGTGGACGGCGAGCCGCCCGCCGGGGTTCAGGGCGCGCGCGGCCAGGCCGTAGAACTCCTGCGAGTACAGCTTCGTGCTCGGGGTGATGCCCGGGTCGGGGAGGTCGGAGACGATGACGTCGAAGCGGTCGCGGGCGGCCGGGCCCCGCAGCCAGCGGAAGGCGTCCTGCGTGACGACGCCGATCCGGGGGTCCTCGTAGGCCTTGGCGTTGAGCGCGGAGAGCATGGGGTCGGTGCGGGCGAGCCGGACCACTCCGGGGTCGAGCTCGACGACGGTGACGGAGGCGACGTCGCGGTAGCGCAGCACCTCGCGGGCGGCGAGCCCGTCGCCGCCGCCGAGGACCAGCACGCGGGCGTGCGGGCCGGTCATGGCGGGGTGGACGAGGGCCTCGTGGTAGCGGTACTCGTCGTAGCCGGAGACCCGGAGCCGGCCGTCGAGGTAGAGGTCGAGGGAGCGCGGGGAGCCGGTGGCCGGGCCGGTCAGCACCAGTTCCTGCACCCCGGTCTGCACGGCGACGCGGACCTCCCCGCCGTAGACGGCGGTGCGGGCGACCCGTTCGAAGTCGTCGGCGAGCAGGGTCGCGGAGGCGAGGACGGCCAGGACGGTCGCGTTGGCGGCGATCAGCAGCCAGCGGCAGCGGCGGCTGAGGTCGCGGCGGAACAGCCACAGGACGAGCCCGCCGCCGACGACCGCGTTGACGGTGCCGGTGAGCAGGGCACCGGTGAGCTGCCCGACCATCGGGAGCAGCAGGAAGGGGAAGGCGAGCCCGCCGACGAGGGCGCCCACGTAGTCGGCGGCGAAGAGGTCGGCGACGGCCCCGCCGGCGTCCTGTCTGCGGACGCGCTGGATGAGGACCATCAGCAGCGGGATCTCCGCGCCGATGAGCACCCCGATGGCGAAGGAGAAGGCGACGAGGGCCGGCCGCGACTCCCCCAGCCAGGCGAAGCTCGCGTACAGGGCCATCGCGGAGAAGCCGCCGAGCAGGGCGAGCGCGGCCTCGATGGCGCCGAAGCCGAAGGCGGGCCGGCCGCGGAGCCGTTTGGCGAGCAGTGAGCCGACACCCATGGCGAAGACCATGACGGACAGCACCACCGACGCCTGGGTGACGGAATCTCCGATGAGGTACGAGCCGAGGGCGAGCAGCTCCAGTTCGTACACGAGCCCGCAGGCGGCGCACACGAACACGGTGGCCAGGACGAGGAGTCGGCCGGTCCGGGGGCGTACGGGCAGGGCGGCCGGGACGGGCTGCACGCCCCGCGGCTCCGGCGCCGGGAGCACCCCGCGCGGGGCGGAACGGTCGATCATGCAGCGAACCGTACGTCACCACCCACTCACACCCTGTCACCCACATGGGTGCAACTGGCGTGTGGATCAGGCCAGTTGGCGTAATGGGCCGGCAATCGGCACGCAACCCCGGCGCCCTAGACGGCCACTCCCGTGCGCACGCCGACCCGGGTCCGGGTGGCCACCAGCTGGCCCTCCTGCGGGTACGCGTGCCAGGTCCGCCAGCGCACCTGGCCCTCGTAGCGCTGGGCCAGCAGGGCGGTGAACGCGTGCGGATCGCCCGGGAAGGTGCCCGCTAGGCCGTTCGGGTGGTCCGCTACCAGCGCGAGCAGTTCCTGGGCCCGCCCCGCGAAGGAGCCGCGCGAGAGGGTCTCCACGCGCGCGGCGAACTCGTACTCCCAGTCACCCACCCGCTTGGCCACGCCGAGCGGCAGCGGCGTACTGCTGCCGGGCATGCAGGCGACCGTCTCCGAGCAGAGCACCTCGCCCTCCTCCAGGAGCACCTGGTGGGAGGCCCCGAGCAGGCGCAACTCCACCTTCGCGTCCGCGAGCTGGAGGTTGAGTGCGGCCAGGGCGGGCAGCCGCTCCCGTCCCAGGGCCCAGGCGAGATCGGCGGCACGCGTGTCGGTGTAGGTGGTCTGGAGGGTCGTGAGCATGAGTCGGCTCCGCAAACGCGCGAGGGAGATGGGCCGGGGCCCGCCAGCGGTAGTCAACGGGTGGGGGGACACCGGCACGGGTCCGCAGGAAGTCCAGGGAGGTCCGAGGACTGGTCTACTCAACCGAGGGAATCATGAAAGGCACGGCACTCACAGCGTTTTTACCCAACTTGACGGGGTTTACATCCCCCCGGGGGCTACTCGGTTCACGTGTTCAACCACATGCCGCCCGTACGCCGTAGCGCGGGCCCGAACAAGAAGACGTACCAGGGAAGTTGTCCCCGCCGCAGCGCCCGTTCACGCGGCCCCGGCAGGCCTCTCCCAGTGTCAGCTGGAGCCGCACCCTCCGCCACCGCAGGACGATCCGCACGAGGACGACGAACCACAGGAGGACGAGGAGCCGCACGACGAGGAGGAACCGCAGGAGGAGGCCCCGCCACCGCCCGCCCACCAGCCGCCGGAGCCGCCGCCGCTGCCGGAACCGCCGCCCCCGAAGAGCTTCTTGATCAGGATGACGCCGCCCACCACGGCCCCGACGATCAGCACGGAAAGAATCATGTCCTCGCCCCCTATCTGACACCCGGTCCCCCGGGTCCCGGGATCCCCTCGTCCCGGTGTGCAGGGGGGATGCCCGCAGGCCAACACGGCCAAAGCACACTTGAGCAACTCCAGAGGTTCCCCCCAGGATGGCGGCCATGAGCGCACCCGCGAGCAGCAGCAACCGCCCGTTCCTCAACCGCCGGCTGGCCGCCTTCGGCACGACGATCTTCGCGGAGATGTCGGCTCTGGCCGCCGCCACTGGATCGATCAACCTGGGCCAGGGGTTCCCCGACACCGACGGCCCCGCCGAGATCGCCGAGGCCGCCGTCCGCGCGATCCGCGACGGCCGCGGCAACCAGTACCCGCCGGGTCCGGGCGTCCCCGAACTCCGCGCGGCGATCACCGCCCACCAGCAGCGCTTCTACGGGCTCGGCTACGACCCGGACACCGAGGTGCTCGTCACCGCCGGAGCCACCGAGGCCATCGCCGCCGCCCTCCTCGCCCTCCTGGAACCCGGCGACGAGGTCATCGCCCTCGAACCGTTCTACGACTCCTACGCCGCCTGCATCGCCATGGCCGGGGCCGTCCGCGTCCCGCTCACCCTGCGCGCCCCGGACTTCCGCCCCGACCTGGACGCCCTGCGCGACGCCGTCACCCCGCGCACCCGGCTGCTCCTGCTGAACACCCCGCACAACCCGACGGGCACCGTCCTCACCCCCGCCGAACTGGCCGCGATCGCCGAACTCGCCGTCGAGCGGGACCTCCTCGTCGTCACGGACGAGGTCTACGAGCACCTGGTCTTCGAGGGCGGCCACACCCCGCTGGCCTCGCTCCCCGGCATGCGCGAGCGCACCGTCACCATCTCCTCGGCCGGCAAGACCTTCTCCTTCACGGGCTGGAAGGTCGGCTGGATCACCGCCCCGCCCGCCCTCGTCTCGGCCGTGCGCTCCGCGAAGCAGTTCCTGACGTACGTCTCCTCGGGGCCCTTCCAGTACGCCGTCGCCGAGGCCCTCGCCCTCCCCGACTCCTACTACGACGACTTCCGCGCCGACCTCGCCGCCAAGCGCGACCTCCTCGCCGACGGCCTCGCCGACGCCGGGTTCGAGGTCTTCCGCCCGCAGGGCACGTACTTCATCACCACCGACGTCTCACCGCTCGGCGAGAAGGACGGGCTCGCCTTCTGCCGCGCCCTCCCCGCCCGCTGCGGCGTGGTCGCCATCCCGAACCAGGTCTTCTACGACGACAAGTCCGCCGGCGCCACCCAGGTCCGCTGGGCCTTCTGCAAGCGGACCGATGTCCTCCAGGAGGCCGTCACCCGCCTGCGGCAGCTCTAGCCGCGTTCCTCCCCGGCCTGGGCGGAGCCCGGCAGTCCGGGGAGTTGGTACTCGAACCAGACGCGGTGGGTGCCGTCCTCCTCGACGAGCAGGCCGCCCGAACCGGTGATGCCGGCGAGGGCGGCCGTACCGCTGCCCGGGACGATCAGGAAGTGGTCGGTGCCCCGGTGCGGGCCGCCGTCCGTGGTCGCCGAGTGGACGAAGTTGAAGGCGCCCTCCCGGCCTTCGAGGGAGCCCTCGAAGGACTCCATCGCGACGTACGTGCCGATGCCCGAAGCCTGGTCGAAGGCCGCGGTGAAGAGCGTGGCCGAACGGCCTTCGAGGCCCTCGCCCTCGTAGTGTTTCTCCAGCGTGGCGACTCCGACGGGAAGCGCGGTCTCCACCGCCGGTTCCGGTACGAGCGACGCCGGAGTGAAACTGACGACCTTGAAAGTGCCCGCAGTTCGCATCATCGGACGAGCGTACTGCCGTGGGCACGGGAAAGCCGGGCGGAACATGACGCTGGTGGCCCTGCGGCCGCGGGTACGGGAGACCACGGCCCCGACGGCCCTCGTCGCGCTCGGTGTGTTCGCCGCCGTACGCGGAGCCGGGGTGCTGGTGGTGGCCGCCGGATCCTGGTGGGCCGGCCGGGACCCGGTACGGGTGCTCGGCGCCTCCTGGGACTCCGTCTGGTACCTCGGGATCGCCGCCCACGGCTACGGCCGGACCCAGATGTGGGCCTCCGGCTCCATCCAGAGCGACTACGCCTTCTTCCCGCTCTACCCCGCCCTGGTGCGCCTCGCCGGCGGCACCGCGCTCGCCGGGCTCGCCGTGTCCTGGACGGCCGCCGCCGCGGCCGCCGTGGGTGTGTACCGGGTCGGGGAGCGGCTCCTCGCAGCCCCCAGGGGCGGGCTGCTGCTCGTCGGCCTGTGGGCGGTGCTGCCGCATTCCGTGGTGCTGACCCTCGGCTACACCGAGGCACTGCTGACCGCCCTCGCCGCCTGGGCCCTGGACTGCGTGCTGCGCGGGCGCTGGGCGTGGGCGGCGGCCCTGGCGGTGCCGGCCGGACTGACCCGGCCCACCGGGATCGCCGTGGCCGCCGCCGTGACGGCGGCGGCCGTACGGGAGCTGGCGCTGCGGGACCGGCGGGCGCCCGCGGTGTGGGCGGCCGGGCTGCTGGCGCCGGCGGGCTGGGCGGCGTACGTCCTGGCCGTCGGGGCGCGCCGTCACGACCCGCTCGGCTACTTCGCCGTCCAGCGGCAGTGGGGCTCGCGCTTCGACTTCGGCGCGGGGGCGATGGGCTCGGTGCAGAAGGTGCTGACCGGCGGGCACGCCCCGCTCGCCACCACGGTGACGGTGGCCGTCCTGGCCGCGGCCGGCCTGCTCGCGGCGGTCCTTCTCCTGGAACGGGCTCCGCTGCCGCTGCTCGCGTACACCGGGACCCTGCTGCTGATCACCTTCGGCGGGGCCGGGTTCTTCGAGTCGAAGCCGCGGTTCCTGCTGCCCGCGTTCCCGCTGCTGCTGCCGCTGGCCGCCCTCATGGCGAGAGCCCGGCCGCGCACGGCGGTCGGGGTGACCGCCTGCCTGGCCGGGCTCTCGTACGGCTACGGGGTGTACCTGCTCCTGGTGGCGCGGATACCTCCGTGAGGGCCGTTGGCGACTAGTTGTCCTCGTCGCCCTCGGTCTTGTCGTCGCCCTCCGCGGAGTCKACCTCCTTTTCGAGGCCGAGCTGCTCGATGAGCCACTTGTCGAACTCGATCGACGCGCGGACCCAGCTGACCGTGGAGGACACGAAGTGCTCCAGGTTGACGCCGGTGCCGATCAGCATCTGCGCCTCACCGATCAGACGGACCGAGCCGTCGTCGTGCGTGTGGCTGTAGACCTTGGGCCACAGGGTGCGACGGTTCCAGTCGTCGATCGATTCGAGCAGCTGCGGCTTGTCGTCGATCGCGTGCGGGCGGTCGTAGAAGGTCCGGACGGAGAAGACCTGCTGCTCGCCTTCGCCGCGGAACATGAAGTACGTCCGGAAGTCCTCCCACGGCGCCGCGAGGTCACCCTCGTCGTCGACGACGTACTTGAGCTCCATCTGCTCCAGGAGCTGCTTGACCAGATCCTGGTCGGGGACGACGGGGCCCGCCGGTCCTGTGGCCTGCGGTTCGGGCTGACCCCCGAAGTTCGGAATCGAGGCCGGGTCGATGCTCACCGTGTACTTCCCTTCGTGCGGATACAGCCATCCTCCCCCATCGGTCCCACCCCGTGTCCACCCCCGCACGCCCGATCCGCTCCGGGCGGACACCGGAGCGGGAACGGGGGCGGAAAGCAGGGCGGAAACCGGGGCGGAAACCGGGCGTGCCCGACGGGCTAGAGGGCCTTGCCGACCAGGAGGCCGTCGCCGGCCACGTCGACGCGGACGGTGTCGCCGTCCTTGACCTCGCCGGAGAGGATCTCCTTGGCGAGGCGGTCGCCGACCGCCGTCTGGATCAGGCGGCGCAGGGGGCGGGCGCCGTACGCCGGGTCGTTGCCCTCGTCCGCCAGCCAGGCCAGGGCCCCGGGCGTGACCTCCAGGGCGAGCCGGCGCGCCGCCAGCCGCTGCGCGAGACGTCCGATCTGGAGCTCGGCGATGTGGGCCAGCTCGTCGCGGGTGAGGGCGGAGAAGACCACCAGGTCGTCGAGCCGGTTGAGGAACTCGGGCTTGAAGCTCGCCCGCACCACGTCCAGGACCCGGGCCTTCTTGTCCTCGGCGGAGATCGCCGGGTCCACCAGGAACTGGCTGCCGAGGTTGGAGGTCAGGATCAGGATGGTGTTGCGGAAGTCCACCGTGCGGCCCTGGCCGTCGGTGAGGCGGCCGTCGTCGAGGACCTGGAGCAGGATGTCGAAGACCTCCGGGTGGGCCTTCTCCACCTCGTCGAGCAGGACCACGCTGTAGGGGCGGCGGCGGACGGCCTCGGTGAGCTGGCCGCCCTCCTCGTAGCCGACGTAGCCGGGCGGGGCGCCGACGAGGCGGGCCACGCTGTGCTTCTCGGAGTACTCGGACATGTCGATGCGGACCATGGCCCGCTCGTCGTCGAAGAGGAAGTCCGCGAGGGCCTTGGCCAGCTCGGTCTTGCCCACGCCCGTGGGGCCCAGGAAGAGGAACGAGCCGGTGGGGCGGTCCGGGTCGGCGATGCCGGCGCGGGTGCGGCGCACCGCGTCCGAGACGGCGCGCACGGCCTCGCCCTGGCCGATCAGGCGGCGGCCCAGCTCCTGCTCCATGCGGAGCAGCTTCTGGGTCTCGCCCTCCAGCAGGCGGCCGGCCGGGATGCCGGTCCAGGCACCGACGACGTCGGCGATGTCGTCGGGGCCGACCTCGTCCTTGACCATGGTGCCCTTGGAGGCCTCCGCCTCGGCCTCGGTGGCCTCGGCCAGCTCGCGCTCCAGCGTCGGGATCTCTCCGTAGAGCAGCTTGGAGGCGGTGTCGAAGTCTCCGTCGCGCTGGGCGCGCTCGGCCTGGCCGCGCAGGTCGTCCAGGCGCTCCTTGAGCTCGCCCACGCGGTTGAGGGACTGCTTCTCCTTCTCCCAGCGGGCGGTCAGGCCGCGCAGCTCCTCCTCCTTGTCCGCCAGGTCCTTGCGGATCTTCTCCAGACGCTCGATGGAGGCCGGGTCGGCCTCGCCCCGCAGCGCCAGCTCCTCCATCCGCAGCCGGTCGACGGAGCGCTGCAGCTCGTCGATCTCCAGCGGCGAGGAGTCGATCTCCATGCGCAGCCGGGACGCGGCCTCGTCGACGAGGTCGATGGCCTTGTCGGGCAGGAACCGGGAGGTGATGTAGCGGTCGGAGAGGGTGGCGGCGGCCACGAGGGCGCTGTCGTTGATGACCACCTTGTGGTGGGCCTCGTAGCGGCCCTTGAGACCGCGCAGGATCGCGATCGTGTCCTCGACGGACGGCTCGGCGACCAGCACCTGCTGGAACCGGCGCTCCAGCGCCGGGTCCTTCTCGATGCGCTCGCGGTACTCGTCCAGGGTGGTCGCGCCGACCATCCGCAGCTCGCCGCGGGCCAGCATGGGCTTGAGCATGTTGCCCGCGTCCATGGCGGAGTCCCCGCCGGCGCCCGCGCCGACGACGGTGTGCAGCTCGTCGATGAAGGTGATGATCTGGCCGTCGCTCGACTTGATCTCCGCCAGGACGGTCTTGAGGCGCTCCTCGAACTCGCCGCGGTACTTCGCGCCGGCGACCATCGCCCCGAGGTCGAGGGAGACCAGCCGCTTGTTCTTCAGCGACTCGGGGACGTCGCCCTTGACGATCCGCTGGGCGAGGCCCTCGACGACGGCGGTCTTGCCGACGCCGGGCTCGCCGATCAGCACCGGGTTGTTCTTGGTTCGGCGCGAAAGGACCTGGACAACGCGGCGGATCTCGTGATCGCGGCCGATGACGGGGTCGAGCTTGCCCTCGCGGGCGGCCGCCGTGAAGTCCGTGCCGAACTTCTCCAGGGCCTTGTACTGGCCTTCGGGATCGGGGGTGGTCACCCGCCGCCCTCCTCGTGCGTTCTCGAAGGCGGCCAGCAGCTTCTTCGCCGTCGCGCCCTGTGCGGAAAGGACCTCACCGGCGGCGCCGCCCTTGGCGGCGGTCGCGATGAGGAGGTGTTCGGTGGAGAGGTAGTCGTCGCCGAGCTTGCCCGCCTCGGCGTCGGCCTCGGCGAGTACGGCGAGCAGCTCGCGGGTGGGCTGCGGCGGCGCGACGGTGGAGCCCGTCACGCTGGGCAGGGCGGCGAGCAGCCGCTCCGCGCCGGAGCGGACGGCGGCCTGGTCGGCCTCGGTCGCGGCGAGCAGGTCGGTGACGTTCTCGTTGTCCTCGCCCGCGAGGAGCGCCAGCAGCAGGTGGGCGGGGGTCAGGTCGGCGTGACCGTCCTTGACGGCCCTGCTGGTGGCCGCGTTCAGGGCGTCGCGGCTCTTGTTCGTCAGCTCGGCTTCCACTCTGTGGCTCTCCTCTCCGGCGGGGGTGCCGCGCACCGCGCACCGCACTGCGTAACTCTGACACGTTCAGCGTCTGCAAAGTTGAGTCTATTCCACTCAAGGCGAGTTACGTACGCTTCGGCGCATGTCCCATGACGTATTCGATCCGACGCCCGAATACCTCGCCTTCTGGCGGGAACGGCACGTCTGCACCCTGACCACCCCGCGGCCCGACGGCACGCCGCACGTGGTGCCGGTGGGCGTGACGTACGACCCCGAGGCGGGGCTGGCCCGGGTGATCAGCAACAAGCACAGCAAGAAGGTGCGCAACGTCCTGACCGCGCCGGACGGCGCGGCGCGGGTGGCGGTGTGCCAGATGGAGGGCCGCCGCTGGGCCACCCTGGAGGGGCGCGCGGTGGTCCGTACGGACGAGGCGTCGGTCGCCGACGCGGTGGCGCGCTACGCGGAGCGGTACGGGCGGACGCCCTCGCCCAATCCCGACCGGGTGGTCCTGGAGATCACCCTGGACCGGGCGATGGGCCGGGCCTGACGCGGCGGGCCGGGTCCGGCGGGTCCGGCGGGTCCGGGTCCGGCGGGCGTTCTCAGCGGATCCTCATGCGATGGCCCGGTTCAACCACTGGACGCGGACATCACAACGGCGCCATCGTGGTCAGGTCCACGATGGCGCCGTTGTGTGGGGGTAGCACCTGGGGCGATCTGCAACGACGGGGGAATCGCCTCAGGCACTGCGGGGGGTGGCGGTGGTGATATCGGGTTCGAAGAGCTGGTGGTCCCGCTGATCGAGATTGACGAAGACCATGCCGTACCGGACCTCGCAGCGGACGGGCTGCGGTGCGCCCCGGGGGCGGCGCAGACAGCGGTAGGCGCGGACGTCCTCGTCCTCCTCGCGCACGACGACGATGGGCTGGCCGAAGAGGGTGACCATCAGCGAGTCGCCCGCATAGGGGATGGCGGTCGCGAGGTCTATGAACTGCCAGCCGGACCGGTAGGCGGAAGCCATCTCACGTCGGAAGTCGCGGTCGTCGGGGGTCATCAGACGTCCATCGCAGGAAGAGCGGTCCAGCCGGTGTCGAACTTGCCGTTGTCCGCGGCGTCCGCGGGGGTCGCGGTCCAGCCGGTGTCGATGCTGGCGGGGGTCGCGGTCCAGCCGGTGTCGATGTCGGCGGGCCCTGCGGTCCAGCCCGTGTCGAAGCCCGCGGGGGTGGCGGTCCACCCCGTGTCCGACTTGGCTATCGCGCCGCTGGTGGTCCAGCCCGTGTCGCCGGCCAGAGCGCTCCCCACGCCACTTCCGGCAGCACTGACTGTCCCGAACACCGCAACAGCGGAGAAACCAACGGCAAGCGCCGAGCGAAGCATTCTCTTATACATGGTCGGCTTCGTCCTCACTTGATGGAATCCTCTCCCCCGCCTGACAGACGATGGCTCATTCAGGCACGTCAATGCCACAGGGACGATGCATCATGTTCTTGCATGTTCAGGACCCTGGGGGGTGGAGATTTGCCCAATAGTGCGACAAACCCGACACATCCCCACTCCGTCACGGCCCTGTGCCCCGAGGGAACGCGGCTGTATGCGGCGGCGCTCAGCACCGGCCGGATCGCGCGGAGCGAGGTCAAACAGGCTCCCTGCCTGCTTGAATTCGCCCTCCTGCAGCCCGACCCCGATGACGCCAACCAGCTCCGTCCGGTTCCCCCATCCGTTGCACTGGCGCAACGGCTGCATCCGATTGAACGCGAGATCCAGGACCGTCGTCGCACCGCTGTAGATCTCACCGATGCTTTCGAGCCGTTCCTCGCCATCAGCGCGCAGAGCCCCGCGGACACGCACGCCATCACCGTGCTGGAAGGATTCGAACGGATCAACGCGGCGCTGGATCTGGCGACGGCCGAATGTCATACGGAGGTGCTCACCGTCCAGCCGGGCGGCGCCCGGCCCTCCCTGGCCCTCACCCAGGCCCTGGAACGGGACGCTCCGCTGATCGACCGCGGCATCAGCATAAGAACGCTGTACCAGCACACCGCGCGGCACAGCCAGGGCACGCTCGCCTACGTGGACCGGATCTCCGCGGGCAAGGTGGAGATCCGCACGCTGGAGGAGCTGATCGAACGGCTGATCATCTTCGACCGGACCGTGGCCTTCATCCCGGTCAGCGACGACCGCCGGGTGGCGCTGGAGCTGCGCCACCCCGGGCTCGTGGAGTACCTGATCAAGGTCTTCGAGCAGCTGTGGCGGCGCGCCGTCCCGCTCAACGACGAGATCACCTACACGCACACGCCCGACGGGATCTCGGGCGTCCAGCGGTCCATCGCCCAGTTGCTGGTCGAGGGACACGTGGACGAGGCCATCGCGCGCCGGCTCGGAATGAACGTACGGACCTGCCGGGCGCACATCGCCCGGCTGGCCACCGCCCTGGGCAGCGGCAGCAGGGCCCAGCTCGGCTTCCTGATCGCCCAGTCGGGGATCCTGCACACTCAGGGCCCCCCGGACCTTCCGGAGGCGTGAGAAGGCCGTACAGGGGCGCGCACGGGGCCGCTGGGGGCGCGCCCGGCCGCACCGGGGCCGCGGGGGCGCGCACGGCCGCCGGTACGCGAAGGCCCCGCCCGGGAATCCCCGGGCGGGGCCTTCGTACCCGTACGGCGGGCGGTCAGTCCATCGGGCGCTTGGGGCGCCAGACGACCAGGGCGCTGCCCGGCTGCGGCGGCTGGTACGGGACCAGGTCGCGCCGGTACGAGGCGTGCACCTGGGCCTCGCGGGCCTGGAGGGCGGCGGCCGCCCCGTCCACGGCGGTGGACAGCTCGGCGACGCGCTGCTGGAGCGCGGCCACCTGGTTCTCCAGTTCGATGATCCGCTTGATGCCCGCCAGGTTGATGCCCTCGTCCTGGGACAGCTGCTGCACCGTGCGGAGCAGTTCGATGTCCCGGGCGGAGTAGCGCCGGCCGCGGCCGGCCGTCCGGTCCGGGGAGACCAGACCGAGCCGGTCGTACTGCCGCAGGGTCTGCGGATGCAGGCCCGAGAGCTGGGCGGCCACCGAGATCACGTAGACCGGGGTCTCATCGGTGAGCTGGTACGCACCGTTCCCGAGGCGGGGCTGTCGTCGGTGGCCGTCCATGTCATGCTCCCTTCGCGGACTCGAACAGCAGGGCGCGCGGGTCCTCGGAACCGGTCGCGTCGCGGTACATCTCCAGGGCCTCGCGGGCCTTGTCGGACAGCTCCGTCGGAACCGCCACCTCCACCGTGACGAGCAGGTCGCCGCGGGTGCCGTCCTTGCGGACCGCACCCTTGCCGCGGGCCCGCATCGTACGTCCGCCGGGGGTGCCCGGGGGGAGTTTCAGCGTGACCGCCGGGCCGTTCAGCGTGGGCACCTTGATGTCGGCGCCCAGGGCGGCCTCCGTGAAGGTCACCGGGACCGTCACCGTGAGGTTGTCGCCCTTGCGGCCGAACACCGGGTGGCCGTCCACGTGCACCACCACGTAGAGGTCGCCCGCGGGGCCGCCGCGCTCGCCCGGAGCGCCCTTGCCGCGCAGCCGGATCCGCTGGCCGTCGGAGACGCCCGCCGGGATCCGGACCTGCATGGTCCGCGAGCTGCGGGCCCGCCCGCTGCCCTTGCAGACGTCGCAGGGGGTCTCCGCGATCAGGCCGCGGCCCTTGCAGTCCGCGCAGGGATCGGTCAGCGAGAAGCCGCCGCCGCTGCCCCGCGACACCTGGCCGGTGCCGACGCAGGTCGGGCACACCCTGGGGGTGCCGTTCTTGTCGCCGGTGCCGGAACAGGCCTTGCAGGGGGCCTGCGAGGACATCCGCAGCGGGACGGTCGCGCCGTCCACCGCCTCCGTGAAGGAGAGCGTCACCTCGGACTCGACGTCCTGGCCCCGGCGCGGCTGGGTGCGGGTCCCCGCACCCGGGCCGGCGCCGCGGTTGAACAGGCCGCCGAAGACGTCGCCGAGGCCGCCGCCGAAGCCGCCGGCCCCTCCCGCTCCGCCGCCCTGGGCGCCCCCGAAGAGGTCGCCCAGGTCGAAGTTGAAGGAGCCACCGCCGCCGCCCGGACCGGGGCGGAAGCCGCCGTTGCCGAACAGCGCGCGGGCCTCGTCGTACTCCTTGCGCTTCTTGGCGTCCCCGAGGATGTCGTTCGCCTCGGAGATCTCCTTGAAGCGCTCCTCGGCCGAGGCGTCGCCCTTGTTGGCGTCCGGGTGGAACTCGCGCGCGAGCTTCCGGTACGCCTTCTTGATCTCGGCCTCGGTGGCGTCCTTCGGGACACCGAGGACCTTGTAGTAGTCCTTCTCGACGAAGTCCTTCGTGCTCATCCCCGGTGGCCCTCCTCTCGGATCCCTACATGTGGTGCGTCAGCCCTTTTCGGGGGCATCCGTGTCCTTGTCGGACGGCTCGTCGCCCTCCGCGGACTCGGACTTGGCGGCGGGTGCCGCCCCCGGCTGGGGCTCGGCCACCGCGACCCGCGCGGGACGGATCGTACGCTCGCCGATCCGGTACCCCGGCTGGAGGATCGCGACGCAGGTGTCCTCCGTGACGTCCGGCGCGTACGAGTGCATCAGGGCCTCGTGGATCGTCGGGTCGAAGGGCTCGCCCTCCTTGCCGAACTGCTGCAGGCCCATCTTGGCCGCCGCGGTCTCCAGCGACTCGGCCACCGACTTGAAGCCGCCGACCAGTTCGCCGTGCTCGCGCGCCCGGCCGATGTCGTCGAGCGTCGGCAGGAGCTCCGTCAGCAGGGACGCGACCGCGATCTCCTTGACGGCGATCCGGTCCCGCTCCACGCGGCGGCGGTAGTTCTGGTACTCCGCCTGGAGCCGCTGGAGGTCCGCGGTGCGCTCACCCAGAGCGGTACGGGCCTGGTCCAGCTGCGCCAGCAGAGCCACGTCTGCTGCTGCGGAGTCCCCGGCCGGGGCCGCGGCCTCCTCCTTGTCGGAGGAAGCGGCGGCCTTCGGCTCGGCGGCGTCGTCGGACGTGCCGTCGGCGGGGACTTCGGGCTTCTCGTCGAAGCCCGGGGTCTCCTCCGACATCAGGCAGCGCCACCCTTCGGCTTCTCGTCGTCGACGATCTCGGCGTCGACGACGTCGTCGTCGGCCTTGGCCTGGCCCGCGTCACCGGCGGGGGCGCCGGCCTGGGCGGCCTGGGCGTCGGCGTAGATCGCCTGGCCCAGCTTCTGGCTGATCGCGGCGAGCTTCTCGGTCGACGTGCGGATCTCGGCCGCGTCGTCGCCCTTCAGCTTCTCCTTCAGCTCGGTGATGGCCGTCTCGACCTCGCTCTTGACGTCACCGGGGACCTTGTCCGCGTTCTCCGAGAGGAACTTCTCCGTCTGGTAGACGAGCTGCTCACCCTGGTTGCGGGACTCGGCGGCCTCCTTGCGGCGCAGGTCCTCGTCCGCGTACTGCTCCGCCTCCTGGCGCATGCGGTCGACCTCGTCCTTGCCGAGCGAAGAGCCGCCGGTGACGGTCATCTTCTGCTCCTTGCCCGTGCCGAGGTCCTTGGCCGTGACGTGCATGATGCCGTTCGCGTCGATGTCGAAGGAGACCTCGATCTGCGGGACGCCACGCGGGGCCGGCGGCAGGCCGGTCAGCTCGAACATGCCGAGCTTCTTGTTGTACGCCGCGATCTCGCGCTCGCCCTGGTAGACCTGGATCTGCACCGACGGCTGGTTGTCCTCGGCCGTCGTGAAGATCTCGGACCGCTTGGTCGGGATCGTGGTGTTGCGCTCGATGAGCTTGGTCATGATGCCGCCCTTGGTCTCGATGCCGAGGGACAGCGGGGTCACGTCGAGGAGCAGGACGTCCTTGACCTCACCCTTGAGCACACCGGCCTGGAGGGTGGCGCCGATGGCGACGACCTCGTCCGGGTTGACGCCCTTGTTGGCGTCCTGACCGCCGGTGAGCTCCTTGACGAGCTCGGCGACGGCCGGCATGCGGGTGGAGCCGCCGACCAGGACCACGTGGTCGATCTCGGACAGGTTGATGCCCGCGTCCTTGATGACGTTGTGGAACGGGGTCTTGCAGCGGTCGAGCAGGTCCGCGGTGAGCTGCTGGAACTGCGAGCGCGTGAGCTTCTCGTCCAGGTGCAGCGGGCCCTCGGCGGAGGCCGTGATGTACGGCAGGTTGATCGTGGTCTCCGTGGAGGAGGACAGCTCGATCTTCGCCTTCTCGGCGGCCTCGCGCAGACGCTGGAGCGCCATCTTGTCCTTGGACAGGTCGACGCCGTGGCCGTTGGCGAACTGCTTCACCAGGTAGTCGACGACGCGCTGGTCCCAGTCGTCACCACCGAGGTGGTTGTCACCGTTGGTGGCCTTGACCTCGACGACGCCGTCGCCGATCTCCAGGAGCGACACGTCGAAGGTGCCGCCACCGAGGTCGAAGACGAGAATGGTCTGGTCGTCCTTGTCGAGGCCGTAGGCCAGGGCGGCGGCCGTCGGCTCGTTGACGATGCGCAGGACGTTCAGGCCCGCGATCTCGCCGGCCTCCTTCGTCGCCTGGCGCTCGGAGTCGTTGAAGTACGCCGGGACGGTGATGACCGCGTCCGTGACCTTCTCACCCAGGTACGCCTCGGCGTCGCGCTTCAGCTTCTGCAGGATGAAGGCGCTCATCTGCTGCGGGTTGAAGTCCTTGCCATCCAGGTTGATCTTCCAGTCAGTGCCCATGTGGCGCTTGACGGAGCGGATGGTCCGGTCCACGTTCGTGACCGCCTGGCGCTTGGCCACCTCGCCGACGAGGACCTCGCCGTTCTTGGCGAAGGCGACGACGGACGGCGTGGTCCTGGCGCCCTCGGCGTTGGTGATGACGGTGGGCTCGCCGCCTTCGAGAACGCTGACGACGGAGTTAGTGGTGCCCAGGTCGATGCCGACCGCACGTGCCATTTCAATTCCTCCAGCTGACTTGAGTGCAACGGACTCAAGAATGCCGTATCGCCGCGCGGGCGTCAACAGAGGTGAGTCGATGGCGCTCAACCTTTAGGTGCCCCTTACGCTCAAGGAGCCCTTCGGGGCCGCAGACGGCGCCCGCTGGAGCCACCTCGATCCCGGACAACTCAGGCCAGTCCCGGGCGATTCCGGCCCCACCGGGCTTGAGGCGGGGTCCAGGGGCCGGGCGCCCCAGCGGGGCCACACCCGAACGGGTTCGAGCCGCCACGCGCGGCCGCGCGGCGCGCCGGGGCCGCGGCGGCCGTCCGGCACGGTGCTGGCATGCCTTCGCTGCTCACGTTCCCCGCCCGGCCGGGGGCCCGGCCCCGCCCCCGGCTGCCGCGCCGGCCGTGGCCGGCCAGGCCCCCGGCCAAGCGGGTGTTCGACCTCGCCGGCGCACTGGTCCTGCTGGCGGTGTGCGCCGTCCCGGTGCTGCTGGCCGCCGCGCTGCTCTACGCGACCCGGCGCACGGGCGTCCTCGTACGGGACCCGGCCCTCGGCCTCGGCGGGCGGCCCTTCCGCACCTGGCGGCTGCGTACCGAGGACTCGGGACGGGCCGGAGAACTGGTGGACCGCTGCGCCCTGGACGCGCTGCCGCAGCTGCTCAACGTGCTGCGCGGGGAGATGTCGCTGGTGGGGCCGCGGCCCCAGGCGCACGCGAACCGGCCCGACCGGCTCTTCGTGCGGCCCGGAATGACCGGATTGTGGCAGGTCAGCGCACGTTCCGACCTCCCCTGGGAGGAGATGGCCCTGCTCGACCGGCACTATGTGGAGAGCCATTGGCTGGGGATGGATCTCGCGATCCTCGCTCAGACCCCTCGGGCGGCCTACCGACAGAGGCATGCCTGAGCGACACAGATCACCGCTCGCCCACCTACATTGGGGCGCGGGAACTGGGTAACCTCAAGCCTTGACTCAATAAGTTACCGCTTAGTAAGTCCCGCCCGAGGAGCCCTCCCATGCAACTCGCCGCGATCATCGTGTCGCTGGTCCTGACCGTGGTCGGCGTTGCGCTCATCTCCCGAGCCGTCGCGCAGATCTACCGCTTCGTAAAGCTCGGCCAGCCGGTGCCCTCGGGCAGCCGCACCGACGACCCGAAGGCCCGGAGCATCACGCTCGCCAAGGAGTTCGTCGGCCACACCAGGATGAACCGCTGGGGCGTCATCGGCGTCGCCCACTGGTTCGTCGCCGTGGGCTTCCTGACGCTCGGCCTGACGATCGTGACGGCGTACGGCCAGCTCTTCAAGGCCGACTGGGTGCTGCCGATCATCGGCGGCTGGCTCCCCTACGAGCTCTACACCGAGTTCATCGCGCTGTTCACGACCCTCGGCATCGTGACCCTGATCGGGATCCGGCTCGCGAACCTGCCCTCCCGGGCGGGCCGCAAGTCGCGCTTCGCGGGCTCCAAGGCCGGCCAGGCGTACTTCGTCGAGTACGTCATCCTCACCATCGGCCTGGCGATCATGACCCTGCGCGGCCTGGAAGGCGCCATCCACGGCGTCGACCACTACGAAGCCGCGTACTGGGCCTCGTACCCGCTGGTCGCCGCGTTCAACGGGCTCAGCTACGCCGCCCTGCAGAACCTGATCTACCTGACCGCCATGATCAAGCTCGGCACCACCATGGGCTGGGCGATCACGGTCGGCCTCAACACCAACATGGGTGTCGCCTGGCACCGCTTCCTCGCCTTCCCGAACATCTGGTTCAAGCGCAACGCCGACGGCGCCACCGCGCTCGGCGCGCTCCAGCCGATGACGAGCGGCGGCAAGGAGATCGACTTCGAGGAGCCGGGCGAGGACGACGTCTTCGGCGTCTCCCAGGTCGAGCAGTTCTCCTGGAAGGGCATCCTCGACTTCTCCACCTGCACCGAGTGCGGCCGCTGCCAGTCGCAGTGCCCGGCCTGGAACACGGGCAAGCCCCTGTCCCCGAAGCTCCTCATCATGTCCCTGCGCGACCACGCGCACGCCAAGGCCCCGTACCTGCTGGCCGGCGGCGGCAAGGACATGGAGGGCAACGAGAAGGCCACGCCCGAGCAGCTCAAGGACGTCCCCGCCGCCGCCCTGGCCGAGGCCGAGCGGCCCCTCATCGGCACCGCCGAGGAGAACGGCGTCATCGACCCGGACGTGCTGTGGTCCTGCACCACCTGCGGTGCGTGCGTGGAACAGTGCCCGGTCGACATCGAGCACATCGACCACATCGTCGACATGCGCCGCTACCAGGTGATGATCGAGAGCGCGTTCCCGTCGGAGGCGGGCACGATGCTCAAGAACCTGGAGAAGAAGGGCAACCCCTGGGGTCTGGCCAAGAAGCAGCGCGTGGAGTGGACGAAGGAGGTCGACTTCGAGGTCCCGATCATCGGGAAGGACGCGGAGGACCTCTCCGAGTTCGACTACCTCTACTGGGTCGGCTGCGCGGGCGCGCTGGAGGACCGGGCCAAGAAGACCACCAAGGCCTTCGCGGAGCTGCTGAACATCGCGGGCGTCAAGTTCGCGATCATGGGCGGCGACGAGAAGTGCACCGGTGACTCGCCGCGCCGCCTGGGCAACGAGCCGCTGTTCCAGCAGCTGGGCCAGGAGAACGTGGCCATGCTGAACATGGCCTTCGGCGAGGACGACGACGACCCGTCGACGAAGAAGCCGAAGTCGGCGAAGCGGATCGTCTCGACCTGCCCGCACTGCTTCAACACCATCGCGAACGAGTACCCGCAGCTGGGCGGCGAGTACGAGGTCATCCACCACACGCAGCTGCTCCAGCACCTGATCGACGAGGGCCGCCTCACGCCGGTCACCCCGGTCGACGGCCTGATCACCTACCACGACCCCTGCTACCTGGGCCGGCACAACAAGGTCTACACGCCGCCGCGCGAGATCATGTCCGCCGTGCCGGGCCTGCGCCAGCAGGAGATGCACCGCCACAAGGAGCGGGGCTTCTGCTGCGGCGCGGGCGGCGCGCGGATGTGGATGGAAGAGCGCATCGGCAAGCGCATCAACAACGAGCGCGTCGACGAGGCCCTGTCCCTGAACCCGGACATCGTCTCCACCGCGTGCCCGTTCTGCCTGGTCATGCTCACGGACTCGGTGAACGGCAAGAAGAACGACGGCCAGGCCAAGGAATCCGTCCAGGTCGTCGACGTCGCCCAGCTCCTGCTGGAGTCGGTCAAGGCCCCGGAGCCGACGGAGGCCGAACTGGCCGCCGCCGCCGCTGCGCAGGCCGAGGAGGAGGCCGCCGCGGCCAAGGCCGAGGCGGAAGCGAAGGCCAAGGCCGACGCGGAGGCCGCCGCGGCCAAGGCGAAGGCGGAGGCGGAGGCTGCCGCGAAGGCGAAGGCCGAGGCGGAAGCGAAGGCCAAGGCCGAGGCGGAAGCGGAAGCGGAAGCCGAGGCCGCTGCGGCGAAGACGGCAGCTGACGCCGACGCCGAGCCCGAGGCTGAGCCGGCCGCCGAGGCCGACGCTCCGGCCGCCGAGGCCGAAGCCGAGACGAAGGCCGACGCTCCCGCCGCCGAGGCCGAAGCCGAGACGAAGGCCGAAGCCGACGCGGACGCCGACAAGGCGGAGGCTCCGGCCGAAACCGAAGCCGATGCTCCGGCCAAGGACGAGGCCAAGCCCGAGGACGAGGCCAAGCCCGAGGCAAAGAACGACGAAGCCAAGCCCGAGGCCAAGGACGACGAGGTCAAGGACGAGGCCGCGGGCGCCAAGTAGGCCCCGGCACCGCACGCGAACGGCCGGTCCCCCACCAGGGGGACCGGCCGTCGCCGTGTACGGACCAGCCGCGCCCGAGCATCGCGAAGCCCAGCCCGGCCGCGCCCACCGCGGCCATGCCTCCGCCCGCGGCCGGCAGCACCGGGGTGTCGGACTTCGGAGCGGGGTCGACCCCCTCCGCCCCGGCCTTCACTCCGCCCGTGGGGACGCGACCCGGACCGGCGCCTCGGCGGTCACGAACCTACGGGCCCAATATCTACGCATTCCGTAGCCGACGTAATGAACCCCCGCAAACCTCGACGCAGCCATGTAAACTCCCCGACCCCGGTACCCCTAGGGGATGTCACAGGTCAGCCGCAAAGGCCACGGGTTCCGACGGCCCGGCCACGGCCGCCGCGCGGAGCAGGTACTTTCGATCACGTGGCTGGATTCAGGATCGGACGGGGCCGGGACAACAACCGCCCCCCGCAACAACCCCCGCACGCCCCTCGGCAGCAGCCGTACGGACAGCAGCAGGCGCCACGAGCGCCGCAGCCGCCGTACGGCCACCAGCCGTACCCGAACGCCGGCCCGCCCCCGCAGCAGCACTGGCCGCAGCAGGGCGGCTCGGGGGGCCACGACGAGCCCGAGTACTTCGACCCGTACGGCCGCCCGCAGCACGCGCAGCAGCCGCCGCACGGCCAGTACGCGGCCCCGCACGAGCCCTCGTACGCGAACGACCCGGGTCACACCCAGGCCTTCTCCGTCGGCGAGGACCCGTACGGCAACGGCGCGACCTACCAGGCGGGCGTCGCCCCGGCCGCCCCCGCCGGACCGCGGCTGCCATGGAAGGAACTGCTGCGCGGCATCGTCCTGCGCCCGGGGCCGACCTTCTTCCAGATGCGCGACTACGCCGTCTGGGGCCCGGCACTGACCGTCACCTTCCTCTACGGCCTGCTCGCGGTCTTCGGCTTCGACAAGGCCCGTGAGGACGCGATCAAGGCGACCCTCGCCCAGGCGATCCCGATCGCCCTCAGCACCGGCGTGGCCTTCGTCATCTGCGGGCTGATCCTGGGCGGGGTCACCCACACCCTGGCCCGCCAGCTGGGCGGCGACGGCGCGTGGCAGCCGACGGTCGGCCTGTCGATGCTGGTCATGTCCCTCACGGACGCGCCGCGCCTGCTGTTCGCGATCTTCCTGGGCGGCGACAACATGCTCGTCCAGATCCTCGGCTGGGCCACCTGGGTGGCCGCCGGCGCCCTCTTCACCTCACTGATCAGCAAGTCGCACGACCTGCCCTGGCAGAAGGCGCTCGGCGCCTCCGCCATCCAGCTGGTTGCCCTGCTGTCGATCATCAAGCTGGGCACCCTCTAGACCCGGGTACGCGAGAGGGGCCCGGCGCGCCGCGCGCCGGGCCCCTCTCGTCGTTCACGCGCCGTCGTTCACGCGTCGAGGACCTGGCCCTCGCGCTTGACCACGGGCGGCTCGACCGACCACGGGAAGTTGATCCACTCGTCGGTCTTCTTCCACACGTACTCGCACTTCACGAGGGAGTGCGACTTCTCGTAGATGACCGCGGACCGCACCTCGGCGACGTGGCCGAGGCAGAAGTCGTGGACCAGCTTGAGCGTCTTGCCGGTGTCGGCGACGTCGTCGGCGATCAGCACCTTCTTGTCGGTGAAGTCGATCGCCTCGGGCACCGGCGCCAGCATGACCGGCATTTCGAGGGTCGTGCCCACTCCGGTGTAGAACTCCACGTTGACGAGGTGGATGTTCTTGCAGTCCAGCGCGTACGCCAGACCGCCGGCCACGAACACCCCGCCGCGGGCGATGCTGAGGATGATGTCCGGCTCGTAGCCGTCGTCGGCGATGGTCTGCGCCAGCTCGCGGACGGCGTTGCCGAACCCCTCGTAGGTCAGGTTCTCCCGGACTGCGCTCATGCCTCGTGCCTCACCTGGGTGCGGTGGAAGTTCTGGAAGGACCGCGAGGCGGTCGGGCCGCGCTGCCCCTGGTACCTGGACCCGTACCGCTCGCTGCCGTACGGGAACTCCGCGGGCGAGCTGAGGCGGAACATGCACAGCTGCCCGATCTTCATGCCCGGCCAGAGCTTGATCGGCAGGGTGGCGAGGTTCGACAGCTCCAGGGTCACGTGACCCGAGAACCCGGGGTCGATGAACCCGGCGGTCGAATGCGTCACCAGACCCAGACGGCCCAGGCTGGACTTCCCCTCCAGCCTGGAGGCGATGTCCTCGGGCAGCGAGATGACCTCGTACGTCGAGGCGAGCACGAACTCGCCCGGATGCAGGATGAAGGCCTCGTCCCCGTCGGGCTCGACCATGCGCGTCAGGTCGGCCTGCTCGATCGCGGGGTCGATGTGCGCGTAGCGGTGGTTCTCGAACACCCGGAAGAACCGGTCGAGACGCACGTCGATGCTGGAGGGCTGCACCATCGACTCGTCGAAGGGGTCAATGCGAACCCGTCCGCTGTCGATCTCGGCCCGGATGTCTTTGTCGGAGAGAAGCACGTCCCGAGGATACGCAGAGCGCGCGGGCCACCCCCAATCGGAGCGACACCCGCGCGCCTGCCTCTGCCCGGCCTGCCGGCCCGCCCGCCTAGCGCTTGACGCCGCCCACGGGCACCGCGTGCCGCAGCCGCGCGCACCGTGGACAGCGCAGCAGCCGCCCGGGACCGATCCGGCCGGCACCGAGGTGCTGCAACGGGAACGAGGCGGTACTGAAAACATGCCCTTCGGCACAACGGACGACTGTGTGCTCCATCGAGTCCCTTTCCCCAACGAGCCGTACTGCGATGAATCGCCACATTAGGGGATGATCGGGACCCGCTCCAGCCGCCGCTCCGCCCCCTCACGCTACGCCCCAACTCCCGCACGCACGAACCCTGCTGCACCGCTTGGGGGGGGCGCCGCACCACGGGGGAATTCACCGCGGGTCGATCATGGGGTACAGTGTGCAACGGTAAGGCTCCAGGCAACTGGACCACCGCGCGGATGTAGTTTAATGGTAGAACATGAGCTTCCCAAGCTTATAGCGCGGGTTCGATTCCCGTCATCCGCTCCACGACAAAGCCCCAGGTCAGCGACCTGGGGCTTTGTCATTGCCTAGACCTCTCCAGCCCCGCAGTGCCCTCCGCGTGCCATAACTGCCGTAACGGGGCGTCAGATTGCTGCGAGCCGAACCCCAGAGGAGCCGGCATCATCGATGGCAACGAGATCCGAATCCGGCGGCCGGCCGCAAAGACCGGGACGGGTKCCACCGAGCTCGTGATCGTTCGCTGCTACGACCACCGCTTGATGGGGCAGTCGGGCCGTCGGCCTCCTACCTGTGCAAACCTCCCACCTCGGAGAACCGGGAGATTCCATCGCGATACCGACGAATTCGCACGCGCGATCGAGATTAGGGTGTCCCTCAGCCGCTAAGGGGGATTTCGTGGACGTAGACATCAAGACGCACTATGTGCGGCAAAGTGCAGGGGGCGCTCGCACGGTCGCCGAAGGGGCACTGGATAACCTTCGCAAGTCACTCGATTCGAGCGACACGGCAGCCGACGGCCACCACGGCTGGGCCTCCGCCGCGGCGTTGAAGCGGTGCGCGGCCGCGTGGGAGGACCACATGGTCGACCTGGGGAAGCAGATGAACACCATGGCCGACAACCTCCACACCACGGCCAACGCCTACGACACCACGGACGCCCAGGCGAGGGACGCCTTCGGGAGGCTCCAGCACGGCCTCGCCGATTTCGGGAGGAACTGACCCGTGGTCGCGTATCACGACCTGTACGACTGCCGCGTGGACCAGTGGCAGAAGGCTGCGGACGACTGGGTCGACCTCGCCCGGCGCTCCTCTTCCGCCTGCGAGGACATCCGCGCGCAGGGCAAGAAGCCGCTCGACGACCACTGGGCGGACGCCACCGGCAAGACGGCCGGCAAGCGCCTGGAGGACCTCGCCAACCGTCTGGAGTCCGGCGGCGACATCATGAAGGGCGTAGCCATGGTCCTCGACGCACTGGCCCATTCCATGGGCTTCGCCCAGCGCACCCTTTTCCACGCGGTCGAGCTGGCGAGCGAGCACGGGCTGAGCATCCAGGACGGCCGCGCCGAGGGTGCGTACACGGGCGCCGCCCCAGTCGGCCCGAACGTCCCGCAGAACGTGCGCGACGCCTACACCAAGGAACTGGGGCACATATCCGAGGTCAACGGGCTGATAGGGGAAGCCCTGCGCGAGGCCTCCCAGGCGGACGCGAAGGCCTCCACCGAACTGGACAGACTGGCAACGACCATCGGCGTCGCCGACACCTCGCAGGCGCACAACGAGATCCTGGTCGAGGCGTCCCATGTCGAATTCGACTTGCTCAGGGCGGACATCCCGGTCGGGAAGGACCCGCACCTCGTCCGCGCCTGGTGGGACGGCCTGACGCCGCAGCAGCAGAAGGACCTCATGCGGGCCGATCCCGTGACCATTGCCGACCTCAAGGGCCTGCCGCCCGAGGTCGGGCACGAGCTCCGCGGACCCGACGGCAAGATCGACCGGGTCGAGATGGTGCGGTACGCGCTCGACCACTGGGACAAGCTGGACGATCTTGAGTTCAAGAACAACTGCGCCAATTTCACCTCGTCGGCTCTTGAGGCCGGAGGGATGCAGAAGAAGTTCGACTTCTGGATGGGGCCACGCGGGGACAACACCTGGGGACGTGAGAGCGGCCTGGGGGTGGACTGGATCGACCAGCGGGCATACCACTCCCGTTCGTGGTCGCAGGCCAAAGGCCTGCATGGCTTCCTCCTGCGCAACGGCGGCGAGGAAGTCGCGAGATCGGAAGCACGCCCTGGCGACGTGATCTTCTACGAGCAGGTCGCTCCCGACCCGGACGAGCCGCAGGGCGAGATCTACCACGCTGCCGTGGTGACCTCGGTGACCCCTGATGGCGACGTCAAGTTGACTCAGCACACCAGCTCGTTCCAGAACGTGAGTCTGGACAGCCGCGAGCATGTTGCCACCAGGAACCACGGCGAGCAGCGCATCCACATCGTCCGACCGCACCCGAATTGGTACTGATGGAAACCTCCTCCTCAGCCGCGTTGTCCGGCGCCGCGCAGGACCGCACGATCACGCCAGGCATGGTGATCACGGCACTGCTCGTTCCGGTCGTGGCCGTTCTCGGTGTGGTCACCTCCTTGCGCGTCCAGGACATCGACAGTGACTGGATACACCGGCAGCAGGCGGCCTGTCGGCACATGCCTTTCCCGAACATGGAATACGTCGTCGCGTGGTCGGGACCGATCCTCGGCGTGGCGGCCATGGCCGTCTGCGCACTGCTCGCCCGGTGGATCCGCCGCCGCTGCGGCATGCGGCTCTGGGACACGTGGCCGGGGCTCTTGGCCTTCGTCTGCGCCATGCTCAACATACTGGCGATTCTGCTGGAGCTGTTCATGCTGTGGGCCACGTACACCCCCGACGGGTCGGGGCCGATCCTGGGCGACTGCGGGTAAGAAACGGGGATTTCACAAGCCGTGGAGCGTGCCCGGCTGGTTCGTGGCGCATCTGGGTGCCTCCATGGCAGGGCCGTGCCACAACGTGCCAGTAGGGGCGGTAAACAACGGCCGACAAGGGGTTCGCCGAGACAGTCAGAACAGGGCCACCGGTTGACATTTCCGCAGGTCAGGCGCCATGGCCGGGGTCAAGTGCCGCGTGATTCCCAAGCTTATAGCGCGGGTTCGATTCCCGTCATCCGCTCTTGAACGACGGCCCAGGTCAGCGACCTGGGCCTTCTTCGTGTCTAGACCTCTCGGCACTCACCCTGCCCTCCGCGTGCCATAACCGCCCTCACGGTGCGTCAGGTTGGGGGCCGAGGCACCTCACACGGCGCGGTGAGGTGTGTACGCAACAGGTCCAGGAACACGGTGGCTGCGGGGCTGGAAGGGCCGTCCGTCCGCCAGGCCAGGGCGACCCGCCCGCGTAGCCGCGGCTCGGTGATCTCCAGCGTCCGCAGCCCGAAGGCCGCCGCAGCACCGGCGGGGAGGGCCGGAATCACCGCCACGCCGAGACCGCGGGCGGCGAGCTGTGCGAGGAACAGCGGAGCGGCCGCCTCGAAGGCGATGCGGGGCTGGAACCCCGCCTGCGCGCACGCGCGGTCGAGTACCCCGCGCAGCCCTGTGCCACAGGGCAGGCTGATCAGCGGGCGATCGCGGAGCTCGGCCAAAGGAATGCCCGCGCGATCCGGGGGCGTGAGGGCGGGGTCGTCCGGGGCGACGGCTGCTACCAGGGGTTCGTCGACCAGGATCTGGAGGGAGATGCCCGGTGGGGTTTCCTCGTGAGCGAGTCCGATCACTGCGATGTCGAGTTCCCCGCGATTCAGTGCGGTGAGCATCCGCTCCGAGGTGTCCTCGGTCAGGGCAATCTCGACCTGGGGGTGGTCCTCGTGGAAGCCGGCCAGTACGGCGGCCAAGTCGAACTCGTGGGCTGCCGCAGCTGCGCCCGAGACGAGGCCGAGGGTGACGTGACCGCGCAGCAATCCGGTGAACTCGTCAGCGGTCTGCCGGACCGCTTCGACGGCGGTGAGCGCGGCCCGCGCGTACGGCAGTACGGCCTCGCCCACCTCCGTCAGGGTCACCGACCGGCCGGAGCGGTCGAGCAGCGGATGCCCGAGTTCCTTTTCGAGCTGGCGGACTTGGGCACTCACCCCCGGCTGCGCCAGGTGCAGACGGTCGGCGGCGCGGGTGAAGTTCGCTTCCTCCGCGACCGTGACGAAGTACCGCAGCTGCCGAATGTCCATAACTGATCATTCTAGTTGCGAGACGTGCAAAGTCTTGGACTTATGGCGGGGCTGCCGAGAGCCTTGAGGCCATGGGCAACACGAAGCAGCGGAGACCAGTGGCGGACATCAAAGCCGCGATCGCAGCCGAACGCCGGGAGCTGGCAGCCGTGCTGGACGGCTTGTCCGCCGAGGCGTGGGACGCTCCGAGCCTGTGCGGGGGTTGGAGGGTACGGGAGGTCGCGGCCCACATGACGATGGGGTTCCGGTACTCGCTCCCCAAGATGGCGCGGGAACTGATCAACGCGCGAGGCAGCCTCCACCGGATGACCGACCGATGTGCCCGCAAGGACGCGGACGCCCATTCGACGCGTGAGCTCGCCGCATTCCTCGGTGACAACGCGGACCACCCCTGGAAGCCGCCGGTCGGCGGGCTCGCGGCGGCCCTGGGCCACGACGTGATCCACGGCCTGGACATCACGGTCGCCCTGGGACTCGACCGCCGCGTGCCCGAAGACCGCGTGCGCATCCTCCTGGAGAGCGTCGACGCCAGGACCCTCAAGTTCTTCGGAGCCGACCTGGGAGGCATCGAACTCCGCGCTACCGACCTCGACTGGTCCTTCGGTACCGGGACGCCCCTGACCGGCGCCGCACAGGACCTCCTCCTGCTCGCATACGGCCGACGGCTCCCACCGGGACACCTCCACGGCGAACCGCGCGACCGCTTCGTCGCCGCGCGGGGGTGACGAACATGCGCATCCGACTCCTCCAGGGGCTCGCCCTGCTCGCCACCGGTCTCCTCGCCGGCGCATTCGGCTACGGCGCGGCCAACCTCGTCCCCACCTTCAACGCGGTACCGCTCGACATGCGGCTGTCGTTCCACGCCGAACTGATGAAGATGAACGGCATCACCATGCAGGCCGCGATGGCCGCGTCGACGCTGAGCTCCCTCGCTCTCGCGACCCTGACACGCGGCCGCGCCCGGCTGATCGCGGGTTCGGCAGGTCTGCTGACCCTCACGTCCTTCCTGATCACCCGGCTCGGCAACGTACCGATCAACGGCCGGATCAAGGAATGGGCGCGCACCACGGCACCGGCCGATCACGCAGAGATCCTGCGGCGCTGGGAGCTCTTCAACAACCTGCGCACGCTCACCGCCCTCACCGCGTTCGCGCTGCTGATCGTCCTCGCTCTGTGGCAACCGCCGGGCGGCCGGAAGCAGCCGCAGACCACGTCGGCCTGAAGACGATCAGGACGCGACGCGGCTGGGGGAGTCGATGGCCCAGGAGACGTCGATGGCCCAGGAGACAGGGCGGCGCCTTCACGACGTCCTTCAGCACGTCCGGGAACTGGCTGACCGGGATCCACAGCCCGCCCAGCGAGGACAGGCCAGCACAGTGGACATACGGCCCGCCCCCTTTGGCCCGCGCTTGAGTTTTCCACAGCGCATTCGGGACGCTGAAGCACAGCAGCGGCTCCGACAAGACGAGGCAGGCCGCATGTCAACCGCCTGGGACCCTCCATCCGGCGCTCCCCCCCATGCCGCAGCCCGCCAGCACCCCCGAAGGTCTGCGCGCCGCCCTCGCCCTCCTGGCCCCCGAGACGCTGGCGACCTTCGACGCAGAGCGTGCCGTCGCCCTCCAGCAGGCCCGGGAGCAGGTCAGCGCCGCGCCGCTTCGTCGGCCAATGGGCCGTCTACGTCGCCGTCGAACGCCACCCGGAGCGCGCCGCACGCCTCCACGCACTCGAAGCAGGCGCCACCCAGGCCGGCGATCTCTCCGAGGCCCGCGCCATCGCCGCCGAGATCGGCCACATCATCGACGTCGCATGCGCCGAAGCCGGAATCGAGCCCGGAGCGGGCGCCAGGTGAGCGACGAGGAGCTGTGGCGCTGGGAGTACGACCCCGATGCCGAACGCGTCATCTCCGGCCTGCCCCAGCACGTCATCCACGAAGTCGAGCGGCTCTCCGGCGAACTGGTCGCCCTGGCGCCGAGGTCGGCGTCGACATCTGCGACATCGGCGCCGGGCCCAGCCACGGCGGCCCCGGCGGGCTGCGCCGCATCCCACTGCTCGGCCGGACGTGGTCCTGATGGGCGCCCGGATGCCCGTCATGGACGGCATCGAGGCCGCCCGGCGGATCTGCGCCTCCCCGGACACCGCCGGCGCACGCCCTCCGGCGGCGGCCCCGAAGCGCGCTGAACGCTGCGGCTCACGCGCCTCTTACGAAAGGCCGTTCGACAGGCCCAGCCGCGCGCTCCCGCTGTGACCACGCAACAGATCCGCACAGACGTGCGACACATTCGCCTTCCTGACGTTGCGTCACTCTTGCAGACCCTTTTTCCCGATTTAGTGTCTATTGCTGTGAAATATGCGTCAATACTGCTGGGTGACGGCACGTCACTACCTCTGGCAGGGAGTCGCTCTGCCGTCCCCCGCTCGGGGTGAGCCTGCGTGTCGGCGCAGGTGGGGAGCTTGCAGCCCTGAGCAGTCACCGTCGCGGGCGCTCGGAATCCTCCTCGGGGAGGACTGAGGATCAAGCAACAAGAAAGGTCCTGCTATGGCATTGGATGTCATCCGGTCGGCTCCACCCGACACAAGCCCTCAACGCAGTCTGCTCAAACGGGGAGCCTTCGCCCTGCTCCCCGCAGCGCTCCTGGCGTCGGCCGCCCTGGTCCCGAGCCTCGCTCACGCCGCGGAATCCACCGTGGGGCTGGGGACCGCCACCAGTTACGCGGTTCTGGCCGGTTCGACGATCACCAACACGAACCCCACCATCATCAACGGCGACCTGGGGCTCTATCCGGGGACATCGGTGACCGGCTTCCCGCCCGGCATCGTCAACGGGGTGCAGCGCGTGTCCCCCAACGCCGCTGCCGGCCAGGCGAAGTCCGACCTCGTCGTCGCCTACGACGACGCGGCAGGACGGGGACCCGGGACCGTGCTCGCTGCGGCCGAGATCGGCGGACTGACGCTGGCGCCCGGCGTCTACACCGCCCCGTCGTTCGTGCAACTCACCGGGACGGTCACGCTCGACGGCCAGAACGACCCCAACTCCGTCTTCATCTTCCGGATCCCCTCCACCCTGACCACGGCTCCGGCGAGTGTCGTGGCCTTCATCAACGGGGCAAGTGCCTGCAACGTGTTCTGGCAGGTGGGCAGCTCCGCCACCATCGACACGACCACCCAGTTCAAGGGCAACATCCTGGCCCTGCAGTCCATCACGCTGAACAACAGCGCCGTGATCCTGGGCCGTGCCCTGGCGCGCAATGGCGCGGTCACGATGGACAACAACACCATTACGAGGCCGGACTGCGCCGTTGGTCCGCCCGGACCGAGCGGACCTCCCGGACCCAGTGGACCTCCCGGACCGACCGGCAGCCCCGGCCCGACCGGTGCACCCGGACCGACCGGCAGCCCCGGCCCGACCGGTGCCCCCGGCCCGACCGGCAGCCCCGGCGCACCTGGTGCCCCCGGCAGCCCCGGCGCWCCYGGCCCGACCGGCAGCCCCGGTGCGCCCGGCGCCCCCGGCCCGACCGGACCCGCAGGACCCACAGGACCTGTCGGACCCACCGGACCCGCCGGACCCAAGGGGCCTCGCGGAGACAAGGGCGAGAAGGGGCACCACGACCACGACAAGGACGAACACGGCGACCACGACAAGGACGAGCACGGCGACCACGACCACGACCAGGACGAGGGCGAGAACGGTCAGGGCGACCACGACGAGGGCAAGCCGCCTTGGGCCAACTTCCTTCCGAACGGCCAAGCCGAGGACCCCGGCCACGCGAGTCCCGGGCACGCGGCCAAGAGCGTCAACTTCGCCCACGTGAGCGCCGCCACCAGCCAGCAGCCGGCCGGTGCCGGATCAAGCAGCGGGACCGGCATCACGGCCGCCTCCGCGGCAGCGCTGGCATTCGTCGGAGGCTCGGTCATCTTCACCAGGAGGAGGATGCGGCGAGGTACGACAACGCGACAGGAGTAGCCCGTCGCAGGCGTGACCGCCTCACGCCCCTGACCGATCGGTGTCGGGCACTCGGCCCGATCGTCGAACGCTCCGCCCTCCCGTCACCGATGGCTGCGCACGCATCGGCGGCAGGGGCTGGAGCTCGATCAAGCGCGTAGGACGTCACGTCCGCCGTTCGGCGGCTGAGCCCCTGGACACACCGTCCAGGGGCTCAGTGGTGCTTGCGAGCGGTCAATTCGGATTCACGGACGCGCCGGCCGGCGATGTCGTGGCTCCGGTCGGCCAAAGGCGGGTCATTCCGGGCCTGCGTAGGATTCGATGGCTTCGTCGATGAGATGCCGGGTGCTGTCCGGGCTCAGCGCCCGGGCCTGCAAGTGCGCATACATATCGCGGTAGAGCCGCACGTCGGAACGTTTCTCCAGATAGACGTCGCTGGTGAACCTTTCCAGATACACCACGCTCATATCGGCGGCGTCGGCGAACTCCAGCAGCGAGAACTGTCCCGAGACGCCCGGGTGCGCGCCCGCACGATGGGGGAGAACCTGCATGGTGATGTGCGGCCGGGCACCGAGGCGGGTCAGATGGTCCAGCTGCTCGCGCATGACCTCGCGGCTGCCCACGACGCGCCGCAGCGCCGATTCGTCCAGGACGGCCCATAGACGCAGCGGGTCGCGCGGGGCTCCCAGCCGGTCCTGGCGCCGCAGCCTCACCTGGAGGCGTGCGCCGGCCTGTTCGGCCGTGACATGAGGGATCGTTCCTGCGATGACCGCCCGGGCATAGGCGGGAGTCTGCAGCAGGCCGGGGATCACCAACGGCTCGTAGAGCCGGATCGAGGCCGCCTCGGCCTCCAGGCCGATGTAGGGGCCGTACGGGATGTCGCCGTAGGAATTCCACCAGCCCTGCTGACCCGACTCCCGGGACAACTGCATCAGGTGATCGACGCACCGCTGATCCTGAACTCCGTACAACCCGCAGAGATCGCGCACATCGCGCGGCTTGGCGAGGCGGCGGCCATTCTCCAGCAGACTGATCTTAGGCTGGGAGATCAGCAGGCGTTCCGCCACCTGCTGTGTCGTCATACCGCTGATCTCCCGGAGCCGACGTAGCTCCGACCCCAGTCGGCGCCTGCTGACGGTGGGATTGACCGTGCCACTCACAGGATGCGCACCTCCGCTCGAAAAACCTTGCACAGGCGAGCAGATTGCCACGGCCCGGTCGGCTTGATCCGCTTTTACGCCGTGTCGTCAACGGTGACAACCGCCGGGCGAAGAGCGGCCTCTCCTATTGCCCCCACCCGACCGGCCACATTTTCCGGTTCGCATAACAAGAATCGAAATATCCTCACACCCGACACCCCATCCGCGTGAATTACGGATTGCCAGCGAATTCCTGTCCGGAGCGCCGAACCGGTATAAATTTCTGCGCAATATGCCAGGCTCCGGAGGGATCGCCACGGACAGGACGGAGTGCCTCGCTCCGCGGTCGCCGTCATGCGGACCTGCGACGTGCGTGGCAGCGTGATCCGAGAGGAGTCCATACCCCCACGCATCAAGAGGAGCGCCGTCATGGACGGTACGCAGGACAACCGTCAGGAGCCGGGCAAGGGCACGGGCCGCGAGGCTCAGGAGCACCATCGCCCCGGAGACCCCGCGCAGCCCCGACCGGGCAGGCAGTCCCGTGAACAGGAAGGGAAGCCCGGGCAGAAGGAGGGCTCGCGCCGCCGCGAGGACGACCTGCTGCGCGAAGAGGACCTGCACGACGAGGGGCTCTGACCGGCGCACCGCACGCCCGGGGCGGCCGCCGTGACGCCGGGTCAGCCCGGCGGATCGGCGGCACCCTCCCCGGGTTCGGGTGTGGTGGCGACGAGGAGCTGGGCGGCCTGCGTGATGTTGTCGGCGCGGACGGCGCGGGCCATGGCCTCCCGTGCGGCGTCGGCGGTGGTGTCCGGGGGAACCACCAGCAGGGCGAAGTGGTCGTTGTGGCCGCGGGTGACGAGGACGGTGTCGTCGCCGACCGGGTCGGAGTCGAGGTGCACGACCTGGTCGTCGACGACCAGGCGGGTGGGGACCCCGTCCCAGGCGGAGGCGTCCACGCCCACGCGGGTGATCGGGCCGAGATGCCCGGTCAGCACTCTGATCAGCGCCGGCAGCTCGGTTCCGATGTCGCGGGTGCGCGGCCACCAAGCGCCGTCGAGGAGCCCCTCCCGGGACCTCGTGGTCTCCAGCCGGAGCACGGCCGCGCCGGGCCGGACCGCACGGTGGATCGCATCCGGCAGGAGCAGTGGGGGTGTACGGGGGCTGTCTGAGTCAGCCATGTGGGTTCACCCGTCTACGGGGACCTGTGGTCCCTTCACACTACGCCCACCGCCCACACCACCGCCCGCCGGAAAATACCTGGTCAGAACGGCCAAACCCAGCCGAACAGGCGTACAGTGAAAGCACCGGGAGTACTTCGCACACCGGCTTTCACGCAGGTGTCGTTTCCGGCGATCGCCTAAAGACCGGACTGCCGACGGGCAGTCCGGGGGCAGGTCCGCATCATGACCACCACCCTCGACCGGACCGCGCCCCGCGACCTCGCCGCAGTCCCGGCCCGCTTGTCCCTCACCCCGAAGACCACGCTCGCCGGCCAGCTGGACGGGGCCTGGTGGCCCTACTCCCGCGACCTCGAAGCCGAGCTCCCGCCGCTCGCCGCCGCCCTGGAGGAACCCTGGGGCCGCGTCACCCGCGTCACCGTGAATCCCACCCGCTGGCCCGTCGTACCGCACGCGGTGCCCATGGACGGGCGGGTGCTGCACGTGGGCTGGTTCACCGAACAGGACCCCGACAGGCTGATCCTGCTCTCCTACACCGTCGGCCGCTGGGACCTCCTGGTCATCCCGCCCGAGACCGCACCCGCGGCCGCGGCCCGCCTGATGGCCGCCGCGGCGATCCCGGGCAGCGTCCTCACCCCGAGCGTGCTCATGGCCAACGAAGCCGTCATCGGGCGCGGCGTCCGCGATGCCGTGCGCCGGGAAGCCGCCTGGGAGGACGAGGGCGGGGCCTGCATGTCCCCGTTCGGGGACGCGATGGGACGAAGCTCCCTCCCGCCGTCCGCGAACGGCTGGAGGTGAGCTCCGTGGAGACCATCGTCCTCATCGCGGCGATCATCCTCGCGATCGGCATCGGAATGCGCCTGATCCACCTGCTCAACGCGCAGCACGACGCACGGATCGCGGCCCACCGGTTCAGCGACCCCCTGCCGAAACCTCCGGGCCTGCCGGACGACTCCGGTCATCGAGCCCACCACGGAGATGCCGGTCGGTGAGGAACGGACCTTCCTCCGGACCTTCCTCCGGACAGGGTCGACGGGCGGGACGCCACGGCACACGCAACCGCCGACGCACGCGAAAGGACGCGGTCATGGCCACTCTGCGCGAACGCAAGACCTACCGCGAACAGGTGCTCCGGGTCCTGTACGAAGCCGTCGAGGGCAACCGCCTCCTCGGCATCACCGGAGCGCAGCTGCGGCACGACCTGCGCATACCGGAACAGGACCTGGCCGCAGCGTGCACCTACCTGGCGGGCGAAGGCCTGATCACCGTCGACTGGGAACCGGGCAACACCCCCGCGATGGTCACCCTCACCCACGAGGGGATCCGGCGCATGGAAGCCGAGGAGGAAGAGGCGGTCTAGCGCAGGGGCGGTCTGGCGCAGGGGCGGTCTGGCGCAGGGGCGGTCTAGACGCGGGCGAACTCCGTGGTCTGCTCGGCGAATTCCTGGGCCATGGCGGCGCTGACCGTGGGCCTGGTCCCGCGGATCGTGCGCAGGTAGTCCTCGGTGGTGGGGCGGGCCCGGGTTCCGGTGTCGATGGTGCGCTCGAACTGGACCTGTGAGACGGTGCGCGCCACATGGGCGATGTCGGCGGGGGTGAACCCCTCGCTGGCGGACGCCAGCGCCGTGCTGTCGGCCTGCGCGCCCGCTCTGGTCAGGTAGCTCTCCCACAGCGCGGTCCTCGCCCGGTCGTCGGGCGGGCCGATCGGCAGCACGTAGTCGAACCGGCCGTGCCGCAGGAACGCGGAGTCGAGGGTGGTCACGTCGTTCGTGGCGCAGACGAGCAGCCGCCCGTCCTGGCCCCGGAACCGGACGATCGCCTTGAGCAGTTCGTTGACGACACCGACCGCGGTCGCGTCCGCACCGCTGCGGGTCCCCGCGATCTCCTCGACCTCGTCGATGAAGACCAGGACGTGGTCGAGCCGGGCGATCTCGTCGAAGCGCCGGTTCAGCCCACTGGCCAGCCCGTACTCGGCGGCCAGCCGGGCGGGGAACAGTTCGAGGAACGGCCATCCCAGACGGCTGGCGATCGCGTGCGCGAACGTGCTCTTCCCCGTCCCGGGCGGCCCGAACAGCATCACCGCCCGCGGCAGCTCCACTCCGTGCCGGGCGGCCATTTCGGGATGGGCCAGGGGCAGGACCAGGCGCCGCTCGATGAGCTCCTTCTCCCTCTGCATGCCCGCGACCTTCTGCCACAGTCCCCCGGGCGGCAGCTCCGCTCCGAGCGACGCGAGCATGCTGACCGCCTGCGGGGTCACCCGTCCGCGCTTCTCGAAGAAGACCAGACCCGGCCGGGCGTCGAAGCCGCAGTTGTGCAGGGCGGTGGCACCGGTCTCGCCGTCGGGCAGGGCCGCGTGCACCGTTCGGACGCCGCCGGCGAACAGCCGGTGCTCCAGGGCCGTGATCAGGTCGCTGCCCAGCCCCCGGTGCCGCCAGTCGGGCGCCATGCAGATGCGCAGGATCCACGACCGGTCGCCCTCCACCCTGCTCACCGCGGCGCCGACCACCACCTCGTCCGCGGTGGCCACCACCGCCGGATGGAGGGCCTGGAGGGCCGCCACCGCGTCCGACAGCGGGAAGAGGGGTGGCTCCTCGGCCGTACTGCTCTCCGCGTCGACCCGGATCACCGCTTCGAGATCGTCCGGGGTGTAGTCCCTGACATGCCAACCCGTCATGGTCAGCTCCGCGTGCTCGGCCGTACTCCCATCATCGGCCGATGTGCGCGCGATGCGCACGCCGGGCGGACCGTGTGGCGTGCCCGGTCGCCGGGGAGCATCCTGGAGGCCACGCCGCCCGTGCAGCCCGGACGCCGGCCCGCCGCCCGGTTGGAGGCAACAGGATGACCGTCGGAGGGCGCGGGGACCCGGACCTTTCGGAGAGTTTCGGGGAGGAGCTGCTCGGGCTGCTCCTGGACCGGGCGCACGAGCTGCCGCCGCACATGGTCGGCCCGCTCGTCGCCACGACGGTGGCCCGGTTGGGGGGCCGCGAACCGCAGATCCTGCTCCAGGACTACGGACTGCAGCAGCTGGTCCCCCTGGACGCCGCCGGCGGCGTGGCCGCCGGCGATCCGCAGCCCATCAACCGCTCCGACGCGGGGCGGTGCTTCCTGGAGTCACGCCCGGTCGAGGTCCCGACGGCCGACGGCGTACGGGTGCACCTGCCCCTGCTGGACGGCGGCGACCAGGTGGGGGTCCTCTCGGTCACCCTGGACGGGATCGACGACGACGCYCGCCGCCTCCTGCGCCGGATCGCGGGCCTGGCGGCCGACCTGCTGCAGACCAAGAACGGCTACACCGACCTCTTCTTCCGGACCCGCCGCAGCGAACCGATGAGCGTCCCCGCGGAGATCCAGTGGTCCCTGCTGCCCCCACTGTCGATGGTGATGCCGCGCGTCGCGGTCGCCGGGGTCCTGGAGCCCGCCTACGCCGTGGCGGGGGACAGCTTCGACTACGCCCTGAACGGCGACGTCCTGCACCTGGCCATGGTCGACGCCATGGGGCACGGCCTGGACGCGGCCACGATGGCCACGGTGGCCATCGGCGCGTACCGGCACGCCCGCCGGATCAGCATCGAGCTGTCCGAGATCTACCTCTTCATGGACCGGGCCGTCGCCGAGCAGTTCGACCCCGACCACTTCGTGACCGCCCAGATGATGCGCCTGGACACGGAAACGGGGCGGCTCCAATGGGTCAACGCGGGACATCCCGCGCCGATGCTGATCCGCGCGCACCGCGTCGTAGGCCGTCTGGACAGCCCCACCACCCTCCCCGTCGGATTCGGAGGTGCCCAGCCGCAGGTCAGCACGATGGCCCTGGAGCCGGGCGACCGCGTCCTGTGCTTCACCGACGGCCTGATCGAGGAGCACGAGAGCGGGCAGGAACAGTTCGGCGAGGAGCAGCTGATCGACTGGGTGAACCAGCTGGAACAGGCCGACCACGGGGTCCGCGCGGTGGCCCGGGAACTCTCCCACACCCTCAAGCGGGCACGCGGCGAAACCACCTCGGACGACGCGACGCTCGTCCTGTTCGAGTGGCGCGGGTGACGGAAGGCCGTGACCCAACGTGCCGGCGGGGACGGCGAACCGCGGTTCGGATCCGTACGACGTGGAGCTCAGCGGGCTGGCCCGGCCCGCCGCCTGTAGATCACGCCCTGGAGCTGGGTCAACTCACGCTCCAGGGGCTTGAGCTCGTCTCGGGCCGCCCCGCGTTCGGCGAGGCAGTTGCCCAGCGTTCCCCTGACAGTTGACCCGCCCGGTGACACACCCCGTGGGACGGCCGTGGCCGCGCCCCCGGAACTGCGTTCAGAAGGCGCTCAGCGCGTCGCGGGTGTTGGTGCGGTACAGGCCGACCTTCGGGTTGGCGACGCTGCCCGGCTTGGCCAGCTGGAGGCTGACGCCGTCCGCGTTCGGCATGTGCTCCTTGTCGGCCAGGACGTTGACCTCGTCGGCCACGGGGCCGGTGCCACCCGACGGGTTGAGGTCCACGGCCGCGTACGCGGTGGCGCCGGGGTGCACCGGGTACGCCGGGGCGCCGCCCAGTCCACCGGGGGCAGTGGCCTGGAGACCGAGCGCACCGCCCTTGGCGCTGAAGCCGACGGTGGGGAAGTAGTCCAGACCGCAGGAGGTGGAACCGTTGTTGGTCACGGTGATGACGCGGACGGTGGCCGGAGTGCCCGTCGGGGAAGTGACCTTGACGGTCAGGTCGCGCGCCGAGCAGGGGTGCGTGTAGGCGTAGGAGTCACCGGTGGTGCCCCCCGTGTTCTTGCCGCCCGAACCGGCCTTCGCCGGGGTGGCGGTGGCCGTGCCGGTTCCGGTGCCCTTGCCGGCGGACGCAGCGGCGGGGGCGCCCTCCCCGGACGGCGTCACGGTCCCGGTCGAGACCTGCTTGTCCGCGCTCTTGGTGGCGGCGGGGTTCGTGGTCGGCCCGCCGGCGCTGTCCGAGCCGCCGCAGGCGGTCAGGGCCAGAGCCAGGCCGGCGGTGGCGGTGGCCAGGGCAGTGGTGCGGAATCGGTAGGTGCGCATGGGGAACTCTCCGTGTCCGTGTGGTCGTGAGGCGGCGGCTTCTGCCTTCTGCCTGACGAGACGTTGGGTGGGGCTGCTGTTCCGGTCGGCTGCTGCCGCAGGCGGCCGGAGGCGGCGGGCGGGGCGGGTGGGGGCCCTCCCGTTGCGACCGCCGGATCCGCCCGCCGATCCGATCGGCGGACCGACGGGCTGATGACGCAACTGTGGGGCCGGTTTTGTTCCAGTGGCGTCCGGGCCGGGATAGTTGGAACCCTGGAACGCTCCCGACCCCTCTCACCTGGGCGATCGGGCGACCCTGGAACGTGCTTCCGGGATGACGGGGAGGGTGGAATGGCCACGGAGACGGAGCGGTTCGCGCAGCTGATGCGCGGATTCAAAGAGCGCTCGGGGCGCAGCTACGGCACGCTCGCGAAGCGTCTGCACTCCAGCAACTCGACGCTGCACCGCTATTGCAGCGGCGCGGCGGTGCCCACGGATTACGCCCCCGTGGAGCGGTTCGCCCGAGTCTGCGGTGCCTCGGCCGACGAACTGGTCGCTCTGCACCAGCAGTGGCTGCTGGCGCTGGTGGAACGGCGGCGGGGGGTGACGGAGGAGCAGGCCCCGGGGCCGGCGGCGGCGAACTCCGCGGCGCCGCCGGGCGATGACACCGCGCCGGAGGTGCCGCCTGCATCGGCGGTGGTCGTGGCTGGGCAGGCTTCGGAGGTCCGGCCGCAGGCGGAGACCGGCCCCGCACCGGCCCCGGCCTCCGCGGCCGCGGCCGCCCCGGCGCCCGGACCTGCCGCGGAGGCATCCGCTCCGGCGCCTGCCCCCGCTCCCGGGCCGGCACCGGCGCAGGCACCCGACCCCGCACCGGCCACGGAGGCAGCCGCAGACGCCCCCGCCGCCCTGATCCGGCCGGGCTCCGCACGGACCTCCGTACCGGGGGTCCGGCGTCCTCGGCTGCTGCTCGCCGTTGCGGCCGCCCTGGCCACCGCCGCGGTGGCGGGGACCGCCGCCGCCGTCTCCGCCATGCGAGATACGGGTCACGGGGACACGCGCCACGGCGCCGTCCAGCCGTCCTCGCGCGAGCGGGCGGCGGCGGGCCCGGCCTTGCCGTCGGGCGGGTCGTCGTCACCCACGCCCAACGCCGATTCCGCGCCCCCGTCCGACCCCGGAGCGTCGTCCCCCTCGGCACCGTCCGCGTCCACCTCGCCGGACACCGCCAAGAAGGGGGCCTCCCCCGCCGCCCCGTTCACGGTCAACGTCCTGCCCGACAACTGGGACAGCCCCTGCGACCAGTGGTTCGCCCTGGACAAGGCACCCGGCACGGTCCCCCCGCCTCCCGCCGGGCAGGCGGCCGAAGGGTGGGCCCGGGCCCTGGACGCCGTCCCGGCGGGGCACCTGCGCATGCAGCTGACCGTCCAGGGCACCGAGGGCAAGCCCGCGGTCCTGCACGGGCTGTACGTCCATGTGGTGAGCGGCCGCAAGGCTCCCGGCTGGAACGCGTACACGATGGGCGCCGGTTGCGGCGGCGCGCTGGTGCCGGCGTCCTTCGCCGTGGACCTGGACGACGCCTCCCCGAAGGCCAGGCCCGTACCCGGCAAGGAGGGTGAACGGCCGACGGCCTCGACCGACTTCCCGTACAAGGTCTCCGCCACCGACCCCCAGGTGCTGAACATCGACGCCTCCACACTCGGTCAGGACGTCAGCTGGTACCTGGAGCTGGCCTGGAGCAGCGGCGACCGCCAGGGCACCACCCGCATCGACGACCACGGCCGCCCGTTCCGCACGGTCTCCCTGAACGCCGGCCACCGGTACTGGTACAACGCGAACAACAACGCCTGGCTGCCGGACACGGAATGAAAGACCCATTGCACCGCGTACCCCTCGGGTGGCACACGTGCCCTCACAGTGCGCCAGATTGATGGTGGCCGCGGGGCTGGAGGGGCCCTCCGCAGGCCATGCTCCGATGGAGTGGCCACGTCCCGAAGGGCGGACACCGGCGTTCTGGAAACACTGCACTCGGGGGGAGCCAATATCTGCCACGGCGGTCTGAGAATTTAATGGGCCCCGCGGGAAGGATTTTCACCGCACCCCACAGGGCGGAAATATTTAACGCGTACAAGCCCCTGCAACATGCTACTGTCGATCTCGGTTGCAGTTGTGGTACCCAAAAACTTCAAGCGTCTTCATCGGCCTCCGAGGCCATACGCAAGCGCTTTATATTTCCGGGCCATTCTCCGGGCGGGGCATCATCGCGGCGACACGGCATCCGCACCATGCGGACGCCGGTGTACTGCCCCGAAGGAGATATGACATGGCCACTGGCACCGTTAAGTGGTTCAACCCGGCAAAGGGCTTCGGCTTCATCGAGCAGGACGGTGGCGGCGACGACGTCTTCGCCCACTTCTCGAACATCGCCGCCCAGGGTTTCCGCGAGCTGCTCGAAGGCCAGAAGGTCACCTTCGACATCGCGCAGGGCCAGAAGGGCCCGACGGCCGAGAACATCGTTCCCGCCTGACACTGACGCGCTTCTTGCAGCTGGGGCCCGCATCCCTCGGGGTGCGGGCCCCAGCTGCACGCATTTCCCGCGGTGTGTCACCTGGACGAAGCACGGAGGGGACGCGCGCGCCCTCCTCAAGGTCTGCACCCGAGCAATTCTCGTGACGTGCGCGTCCGTACGACGTCCCCCATTCCAGCGCCTGCGCCGTGCCCCGTGCAGTTCCCTTGCGGGCCAGCCGCGCTATCGCATTCCATTCGGCCGTTCTTGCGATTCTCTGCACTGCTCTTCTGCTGCGGGAATTCCTTGGTACGTGCCGTATCAAGGAAGGTTCTGAATGAACCCCATCCGTACGAACAACCGCTCCGCCCGCAGCCGCACCGGCGGCCCCGCTTTCGGCGCCGGCGCCGGCTCGGAGCGGGGCGGCCGTTTCGGGTCGCCCTCCGCGAGCCGTTCCGGGGGCCGTTCCGGCGGTCCGAGCCGCTCGGGCGGCTACGGCCGCCGGCCCGCCGCGGTGCAGGGTGAGTTCGCCCTGCCGAAGACCGTCACTCCGGCACTGCCGCCCGTCGAGACCTTCGCCGCTCTCGACATGCCGGCCGAGCTGCTGGCCGCACTGCGTACGCAGGGTGTGGCGGTGCCGTTCCCGATCCAGGGCGCGACGCTGCCGAACTCCCTCGCCGGCCGTGACGTACTCGGCCGCGGCCGGACCGGCTCCGGCAAGACCCTCGCCTTCGGCCTCGCCCTGCTGGCCCGCACCGCCGGACAGCGCGCCGAAGCCCGTCAGCCGCTGGCCCTGATCCTGGTCCCGACGCGTGAACTGGCCCAGCAGGTCTCCGACGCCCTCACCCCGTACGCCCGCCCCGTGAAGCTGCGCCTGGCGACCGTGGTGGGCGGGATGCCCATCGGGCGGCAGGCCAACGCGCTCAGGTCGGGCGCCGAGGTCGTCGTCGCCACCCCGGGACGGCTGAAGGACCTCATCGACCGTGGGGACTGCCGCCTGGACCAGGTCGCGGTCACCGTCCTGGACGAGGCCGACCAGATGGCCGACATGGGCTTCATGCCGCAGGTCACCGCCCTGCTGGACCAGGTGCGCCCGGGCGGCCAGCGGATGCTGTTCTCCGCGACCCTGGACCGCAACGTCGACCTCCTCGTGCGCCGGTACCTCTCCGACCCGGTCGTCCACTCGGTGGACCCCTCGCAGGGTGCGGTGACCACGATGGAGCACCACGTCCTGTACGTCCACGGCGCGGACAAGCACGCCACGACGACGGAGATCGCCGCCCGCGACGGCCGCGTGATCATGTTCCTCGACACCAAGCACGCGGTGGACCGCCTCACCCAGGACCTCCTCAACAGCGGGGTCCGCGCCGCGGCCCTGCACGGCGGGAAGTCCCAGCCCCAGCGGACCCGGACCCTGGCCCAGTTCAAGACCGGGCACGTCAGCGTCCTGGTCGCCACGAACGTCGCCGCCCGCGGCATCCACGTCGACAGCCTCGACCTCGTCGTCAACGTCGACCCGCCCACCGACCACAAGGACTACCTGCACCGCGGCGGACGCACCGCCCGCGCCGGCGAGTCCGGCAGCGTCGTCACCCTGGTCACCCCCAACCAGCGCCGCGACATGACCCGCCTCATGCTGGCGGCCGGGATCGTGCCGCAGACCACGCAGGTCCGCTCCGGCGAAGCGGCCCTCAGCCGGATCACCGGCGCCCAGGCCCCCTCCGGCATCCCCGTGGTCATCACGGCACCGGTCACCGAACGCGCCGGGCGGACTGCGGCCTCCCGCGGCAGGCGGCGCCCCGCTTCGGCTGCCCGGCGCGTAGGTGCGCGGAAGTCCGCCTTCGACGCGGCCGCATGAGAACCACGTGATCAGAAGACTGACCTATCTCTGCAGGAGGCACGTTGTGACGCTGGTCCAGATGCAGCCCCGCTCGGCACGTCCCGACCCGGTGCACCGGACGGTGGGCGATGCCATCGATGCCGTCTACGCCGTCGACGCCGCCGGACCGCAGGTCTGTGACGACATGACGGTCGAGGTGGCCCTGGCCGTCATGTCCAGTGCCCGCACGGACCGTCTGCTCGTCCGTGACGAGGACGGCCTGCGCACCGGGCTGGTCACCCTGGCCCAGCTCGCCGGCGTCCGGGACGGCTCGGCGTACACGGACCAGGTCCGCCTGCGCGCCGTGATCGGCGAGCGCGGACCGTTCGTCACCTCGTCCGGGACAACGATGGCCGCGATGCTCGGCAGCCCACTGGCCGTCTGACCGGCAGGGCGGCGCGAGCGACGCCCGAAACAGCGATGAGGGGCCGACCGGCATGTGCCGGTCGGCCCCTCCCGCGTATCCAGGCGCTCCTGGGTGGGCGGCGGTCAGCGGTCGGAGCAGCCGTGGCCCACCGCGTCCGTCCCGCGTGCGGGCCTCTGCCCCCATCGCGGGCGGTACCGATTACCTCCTCGACGAACACGCGAAAATCTATGGTGGCCGGAGTAGACATTGGGCTGCGGCGTGGTTATGGTTTCTCTCGTAGCCCAGAGAGACCGAAGGGCCCGGCAGAGACGAACTGCCGGGCAGCAGTTCCGCAGTACCGCAGTACAGGCAGGTGCAGTTCAGCAGGGCGGTGCGGTGGTGGAGTGTCGAAGCCAGGTGGTTGCATGACGGCGACGGGACTGACCACCGGACCGGGCGGCCCGCAGTGATCAGGGGCCACCGAGAGAAGTACCGCAGTGGCAGTACCCAGCAGTGAAGTCAGTGAGCAACACCTCGGTGAAGGCGTCGGCTGCGGACGCGCGCACCGGGAAGTTCGGCAGTGGGGTTCCAAGCCAGAGCAGACGCACGATGGGCGACGGGGCTGGCTGCCGGAGCGCGGCGCTGGGCGAGGCCGCTGAGCAGTACGCAGTACCAGCAGTACGCAGTACCAGCAGTACGCAGTCCCGTGAAGTGAGCAGTTGATCACCGAGGGAAGAACGGAGGAGCCCAGCACCATCAGGATCGCCCGGGCGGGAAATCGGCCCGGGTACCGCAGGACATCGATAGTGAGGTGGTCTCCGGTCAAGCAACCGCGATCCTCGCAGCCCCGACAGCAGCCAGGTCGGGTCCGCGGATACAGGAGGTCGGCGCAGTACCAGGGCCGACAGATGGTGTAGTAGTTCCTTCGGGGCCCTGGTGCCATATGGCACCAGGGCCCCTCCACGCGTTCCACGAGAGAGGTTCAATGACAGCAGACGACTCGTTCGGCCGCCTCGACGACGACGACTACCCCGCCTACACGATGGGCCGGGCCGCCGAAATGCTCGGCACCACCCAGGGCTTCCTGCGCGCCATCGGCGAAGCCCGCCTCATCACCCCGCTGCGCTCCGAGGGCGGGCACCGCCGCTACTCCCGCTACCAGCTGCGCATCGCCGCCCGCGCCCGGGAACTCGTCGACCAGGGCACCCCCATCGAGGCCGCCTGCCGCATCATCATCCTCGAAGACCAGCTTGAGGAAGCCCAGCGCATCAACGCGGAATACCGCCGCGCCGCCGCATCGCCGACTCCTCCGGCCTCGACCTGAAACCGCTGCGCCTGCCGACGTCCCCGGACCCCTCGCGCTCGTCCCGGATGCCCGGGACGCCCGCGCGACGGCACCCCACCGCTGGTCCGCAGGAGCACCGTGGGTCCGCAGGAGCGCGCCGGCCGGCCGGTGCTTCGGAGCTCATCGGGTCATGAACTGCGCCGGTCACCGCTTTCACGGCGGAGCCGGTCGGTGTGCCGGGCCATGGCGTCGATGCGCTCGGCGAGTGCGACGTCCTCCGGCCTCAGGTGGGGCCGGGTGCCGGCCAGGGGGCGGACGAGGTGGGCCGCGTCGTTGTCGGCGAGCGCCAGGTTCACTTCTTCGACCGCCCCTCGGGCATCGGCCGGCAGGCCCGTGAGGGCGGTGACCTGGCCGGCGAGCCGACGCAGGTCCGCCGCGTTGTCGCGGGCCCAGGCCGTCACGGTGCGGTCGGCTGCCCGTCTGTCCCGGGTGGCCTGGACGCGCTGGTCGCCGGTGCTTCCGGCGACGCCGGGACGCAGTCTCAGGTAGCGCCGTTCGGCGGCCTGACGGCTGGCGACCCCCAGGGGCCCGGCAAGGTCTGCCCAGCTCGCACCCTGCTCCCGTGCGGCCTCGATCAAGCCGCTTTCCCAGCCGGCGAGCTGCTCGCGGACCTCGCGCAGCATCAGCAGTGCGGTCAGCGCCGGATGCGGACCGGAGTCGGCCACGGGCCGCGGAGTTCCCTGGGGGGATTGCCGCGCGTCTCGCACGGTCCGCTTGATGTCTTCCAGCGCCGCGGCAGCGGCCGGAAAGGGGACGGGCGCGGCCGGCTCGGCAGCCTCATTCATGACGTCTCCGCTCTGTCATCCTCCAGATGACGTGTTGCTTGTCATCGTTCCGATGACATGTTACAACGGAAGCACGTTGAAGCGCATTGGCAAGTTCCTGCCTGAACCGACTGGAGGTGTTTCGCGATGTTGATGCGCACTGACCCGTTCCGTGAAATGGACCGGATCGTTCAGCAGCTCTCGGGTGCGTCGGGCACGTGGTCGAAGCCGTCCGTGATGCCGATGGACGCGTACCGCCAGGGCGACGCGTACGTGATCGCCTTCGACCTCCCCGGCGTGAACACCGAGGCGATCGACATCGACGTCGAACGGAACATGCTCACCGTGAAGGCCGAGCGCCGGCCTGCGGAGCGGTCCGACGGCGTGCAGATGGAGCTCTCCGAACGGCCCCTGGGTGTCTTCTCCCGCCAGATCGTGCTGGCCGACACCCTCGACACCGAGCACATCGAAGCCGACTACGAAGCAGGTGTCCTCACCCTGCGCATCCCGATCGCCGAACGCGCCAAGCCTCGGAAGATCGCCATCGGTGGAGAGTCCGGCCGCAAGCAGATCTCCGGCTGACCAGCAGGGCCCCCAGCGGCGGAGGACGGCGACCCCGATCCCCTCCGGCACCGCTACGACCTCCTCTTCGGTCCCTCCCGACCCACCTGACCGCCCCGGACCGCCCCGCCCCGCCCCGCCCCCAAGTCGTCCCTCGAAGAGAAAGGCAACCGCAGCACGATGTACGACCAGCCTCGACCGAACCCGGTCCGGCCCGCGATGACGTTCGACCAGATGCTGGAACGCGTGCGCTACGAAGGCGCCTACCCCACCCGCGAACGCGCGTCGGAAGCCGTGCACGACGTCCTCGCCGCCCTCGGCCGGCAGGTCACCGGGGACGAACGCGTCGACCTCGCACAGTGCCTGCCGGTCGAAGCCGCCCTCACCCTGACCGCCCAGATCCCGGACACCGAGCCGCTCACCGGCTGGGGCTTCGTCAAGGACCTGGCCGCCCGAACCGGCGGCACACCGGCCACCGCCCGATGGGACACCGGCGCCGTGTTCGCCATGGTCGCGCGCCTCGCCGGGCCCGACCTGCTCGCCCGGATCCTCCACCGCCTTCCCGGCGGCTACGCGCTCCTCTTCGGCCAGGCGGAGCTGCGGCAGCCCCAGCTGGCCGCCTGACGGCAGACCCGTCGCCCTCCCCGCCACGCCGAAGGACCCCGCCGGAGGTCCACGAAGAACGGTGTCGCCGCCCTGACCAGGTGGTCTTCGCCCGGGAAGCACCGGGTGTTGCGGCCCCCGATACCGCGGCAGGGCCCGGACCGCGCGTCGCGGTCCGGGCCCTGCCCCCGTGCGCTGCCGCCCTGCGGCGGCGGCGCGTCAGCTCCGTGCGGTGTCGTCGCCCGTCTGCCCGGCGCCCTCGGCCGCGCCCGCCTTCTCGCGCATCTTGCGCACCAGCTCCGCCTTCTGGTCGGCGGCACCCTGGCGGTCGCGGTTGCGGTGCGGACCGTTGTTCTGCCGTTCGGCGCGGGACAGCTTCTTGCGCTGGCCGCCGCCCTGGCCCACGGGGTTGTTGATGTTCTTGCTCACGGTCATGGGTTCTCCCGGTAACGGTGTGAAGTGATCTACGGATGCGTCGGTGGGGGGACGGGCGCGGCGACGCCGAAGGGCGTCAGCAGGGGCCCGTCACGCCCTCACTCGTAAATCGGGGTCTGGAAGAACATGACAATGACGTTACCCGGTCCCGCCGGCCCCGCACACCAGGCTTTTCGCCGCCCAGTGGAGCGACGCGGACCGCGAGTCGTTCCGCAACGGGCACCTCGGTTCGCGGTTCAGTCCAGGTGATGGGTGTCGTTGAGGGCCCGCACCGTGGCGGTGCCGTCCTCCTCGTACGTCACCGTCGACAGCGAGGCTGCCGCGACCTCCATGCGGAACAGGCTGTGTGGCGGTGCCTGGAGGGCGAGGCGGAGCAGGGTCCTTACCGGTACGACGTGGGAGACGACCAGAACCGTCGCGCCGGCGTACCGGGCCCGGAGGCCGTCCCGTACGGCGGCGACCCGGCGGGTGACCTGTTGCACGGTCTCGCCCGCGCCCGAGGGTGGACTCTCGGGCGAGGCGAACCACGCGCTCAGGTCGTCCGGGTAGCGTTCGCGTACTTCGGCGAAGGTCAGGCCCTCCCAGGCACCGAAGTCCGCTTCCCGCAGGTCCCGGTCGACCTGGACGCTCAGGCCGAGGCGCGCGGCCGCGGACCGGGCGGTCTCCTGGCAGCGCCGCATCGGTGACGTGACGACCGCCTCGATGCCGCCGCGGCGGGCGAGGGCGTCCGCTGTCGCCCGGGCCTGGCGGCGTCCGGCCGGTGAGAGTCCCGGATCGGACCCTCCGCTGCCGGAGATCCGCCGTTGCGGGGTGAGCAGGGTCTCGCCGTGCCGCAGCAGTACGAGCGTCGTCACCTCGCTCACTTCGCGGTCTGCGCCGCGAAGTGGTCCCGGACGGCGTCGGTCTGCTTCTCCATGACGTCGATGATGGCCTCGACCACCTTCAGGTCGGCGTCCTCGGCGATCTCCAGGATCCGCGACCACTCGAAGAAGCTGCGGGCCGGGTCGTTGGTGATGGGGCGCACCCGGATGGTGGCCTCGTAGCTCTGGACCCCGCTGGTGGGGGCGATGGCCCGGTAGGACTGGGTCTTGTTGATCTCGTCGCGGGCGGCGATCTCCTGCTGGACGAGGCCGCCGTTGAGCGTGAGCTTGAAGTCGTAGCGGGCCGGGACCGTCTCGACCGAGCCGCCCTCCGTCCAGGTGACGTCGGTGTGGATGTCCAGGTCGCCCGGGGACACGATCGCCAGGATCTGCATGGCGTCGCGGACGGTGGCCCACACGGTGTCCGGGTCGGACTCCAGGATGGTGGAGTGGTACATGGTGTGCTTGCGCTGGATCTGGATCGGCACGGAGTGCTCCTTGGTCAGTTGGCGTCGTCGGTCTTGGCGACCAGGTGGTTGCCGAGGATCAGGTAGTCGATCTCGGTGCCCATGAAGCAGTTCAGGGCGTCGGCGGGGGTGCAGACGATGGGTTCGCCGGCGACGTTGAACGAGGTGTTGATCAGGCACGGGGTGCCGGTGAGTTCGATGAACCTCCGCAGCAGGGCCGTGAGCCGCGGGGTTCCCTCGTCCGTCAGGGTCTGGATGCGGGAGGTGCCGTCCACGTGCACGGCACCGGGGATGCGGTCCTTGTACGCGTCGCGGACGGGGAAGACGAACGTCATGTACGGGGAACTGGTCTTGCGCCCCATCTCGAAGATCTCCGGCGCCTGCTCCTCCAGGACGAGGGGAGCGAACGGGCGGAAGGGTTCGCGGTGCTTGACCCGGGTGTTGATGATGTCCTTGATGTCGTCGAAGCCGGGGTTGGCGAGGATGCTGCGGTGCCCCAGCGCGCGCGGCCCGTGTTCGACGCGCCCGTCGAACCAGCCGATGACGACCTTCTCCGTCAGCAGCTTCGCCACGTGCTCGACGACCTCGTCGTCGTCCAGGCGCGTGACGACGACGCGGCCGGCGAAGCCGGCGAGGGCCTCCTCGATCGCGCCTTCGCCGTAGGACGGACCCAGGTAGGGGCTGACGGGTGCCGAGGCGGCGAGGATGTCCGCGGGGCCGGTGCCGGGATGGCCGAGCCAGGCGTGGGCCGCGGCCCCGATGGTGATGCCGGTGTCGGAGGCGCCGAAGCTGACCTCCATGTCCCGGAAGCGCGAGCCCTCGAACATCGGGGTGTTGTTCAGGCAGTTCAGGGCGACGCCGCCTTCGAACAGCAGCCGGTCGAGATCCGTCCTCTTCTCCAGGTGGTGGACCTGGTGGGCGGTGGCGACGTTCAGCATCTGCTGCGCGGCGGCGGCGACGCGGGAGGTGTATTCGAGGGTGTCCTCGAAGGGTCCGAAGTACTCCTCGAACAGGGCGTCGTGGCTGTGGAGGTCGTCGGTCCGCAGGGGCTTGGTGAAGGTGTAGCGGCCGTCGTCGTGCAGCCTGAGGAGGTCGTCGACGAACGGGTTCGCAGAGGGGGGCTCGGCGTATCCGGCCAGGCCCATCACCTTGTACTCGTCGTTGTTGGGCACGAAGCCGAGGAAACGGGTGATGCAGGAGAACAGGGTGCCGATGGAGTACTGCGCGCCGGTGGCGGTGTCGTCGAAGACGGTGATCCGGCCCTCGCGGATCTCGCCCGTCAGGGTCGAGAAGCGTTCGGCGCGGCCGTCGCTGACGAGGAACGCGGAGTCCTTCATGCCGGCGAGGTAGTAGCCGGTCGTGGCGTGGGCCAGGTGGTGGGGAACGAAGCGGACCTTGGCGGGGTCGGGACGGTGTCCGGTGCGGGCCTCGAAGTCCGCGAGGATCGCGTCATGGCTGACGACCTCATCGAACAAGTCCGTTATGTCGGCGAGCAGTTGCTCCTTGGCGGCCTCGGGTGCCGACGAGCTGCGGATGCCGTCCAGGATCTCGTCCAGGACCTGCGCGGTCCAGTTCCATGGGAAGGCGAACAGGTCGACGTCGTCGAACGTGATCCCGGCCTCCTTCAGGCACCAGTCGATCGCGTTCACGGGGAAGTCGGTGGTCTTCTTCTCCCGGTTGAGGCGCTCTTCCTCCACCGCGGCGACCAGTCGGCCGTCCACCAGGACCGCCGCGGCGGCGTCGTGGCCCAAGAGGTAGTGCTTGTTGATGCCGGTCGCGCCGAGGCGTTCGGAGAAGAACTCCGACACCCGGCTGAAACCGTTGCATCCCAGAACGATCACGGCGTTCCTTCCTGTGACGGGACGGGACTACTTGACGATCAACAGGTCTCGGAGCATCTCCCCGGCCGCGGGCGCCTGGCAGAGGCCCGCGCCGGTGAATCCGGCCGCGTACAGGAAGCGGCGGGTGGGGTGTTCGCCGATGAGGGCGGTGTTGCCGGGGCCGGCGTCGAAGTCGCCGGACCACGCGCGGTGCAGGCCGGTGCCGGCCAGGGCGGGGAACAGGGTGGCGAGATGGCCGGCGACGCGGCCGAGCCAGGCCTCGCGCGTCTCGCCGGCCCCGGGCATTCCCATGGCCAGGAGGATGCGGTCCCTCCATGAGCGGATCCGCAGGCCGGACGTGGCGTGCATCGTCATGGGGATCTCATGGTGCGGGGCGTCCGGGACGTCGGTGAACAGCATCTCGATCGCGTGGGGGGTCACCGGCAGGTCGACCGATGCCATGGACGCCACCTCGCCGGACCAGGGCCCGGCCGTGCACACGACGCTGTCCGCCTTGATGCTGCCCCGCGGGGTGTGGACGGTGTTGTCGTCGTCGATGCGCGTGACGGGTGTGTGGGTGAACAGGCGGGCGCCGTGATTGCGGGCCGCGGCGGCGTAGCCGCGGACGATGTCGAGGCCGTCCACGTGGTAGGCCTCGGGAGACCAGGCGGCGGCCAGCACGGCGCGCTCGTCGATCAACGGATTGAGTGCGGACGCCTCGGGCGCACTGATCAGTGCGATGTCGACCCCGGCGGCCCGCTGGGCCTGGAGGCCCGCCTCGAAGTCGGCGATCTGCCGTTCGTCGGTGAACAGCACCATGAACCCGAGCCGCTTCAGGCCGAGGGGAGCTTCGGTGCGGCGGGCGAAGTCGCGATAGGCGCTCAGGCTGCGCACGGCCAACGCGCCGGTGCGGGGGTCGCCGGGGAAGTAGGTGCGGACCATGCCCGCGGTGTGCGCGGACGCCCCGCCGCCGAGGCTTCCGCGTTCCAGCAGGACGGTGTTCACGCCGGCTTCGGCGAGGTGGCAGGCGGCAGAGGTGCCGATCACTCCCCCGCCGATGACGACGGCATCAGCGCGGTCGGGTAAGGCGCTCAAGGTCTTCCTCCTCCTGTGGTGTGGGGCCCTGGCGGGGGACGGCCGGCACGGCCGCCGTCTCCCCGGCGGATTCCGCTCCGGACGGGGCCACGTGCCTCATCGGGCGCCCTGCTGGCGCAGGTGGTCTCCGGTCTCCCACGGGTACAGCTGGAGGTTCCAGCCGCCGAGGCAGTTGACGTAGAGGGCCATCTGGCTGGTGACGGCGTAGAAGTCGTCACGGTCGAGGCGGTCGAGGACCTCCAGGAAGCGCTGGGTGAACGCCCACAGCTTGTCCAGGCCGCAGTAGCCCAGGAACTCGGCGGGGACGCCGACCAGGAGGCGGGTCATGTGGACGAGGGAGTCCAGGGGCATGTCCTGGACGGCGGCGCGGACGAGTCCGCCGTAGGCCGCGTAACCCAGGGGCCGGGTCTCCCCGTTGACGAACAGGAGGGTGGGAAGGACGGTGCCGAAGTTGCCCGCCCGGGAGGGGATGACGCCCTGGTGGAGGTCCTCCAGCTCGACCGGCGGTGCGAGCCAGATCCTCTCGGTCTCGGCGTGGATGTCGGCGATCAGGCGGGCGGCGTCCGCGTCGGCGGCGTGGAGCACCGGGATGCGGTGGCCTCCCGGCTCGCCCGCGCGGCGGACCTCGGCGAGGATCTGCTTCTTCGTGGAGTAGACGGCGTCCCAGATCGCGGCCCCCGCTTCCAGCAGGGCGGGCATGTCCGCCTCACGGATCCGGCCGACGGGAGTGGCGGGCATCGGCTCGGTCAGGGTGCCGTACTTGATGCCCAGGTGCTGCAGACCCGAGCAGAACACGGTGCCGTCGGGGGCCTCGCGCCGGTCGGGGATCCGGGTGGCGTGGGGCGTGTGCAGCAGGGCGGGTATGGGCGCCACGTGGTAGAGGTGCTCTCCCGCGATGAGGGCGTGCCCCTGGAGGCTCCGGTAGGGCAGGGACTCCCACAGGACGTCGGCGAGTGCCGGGTTGCGGTCGTCGAGATCGGCGGTGACCGTGATGCCGAGGTCGGGCCAGGAGATCTCGATCTGACGGGCAGTTAACTTCTCGGACATGATTTGCTTCCCCCGTTTGTCGTTGCGGCTTGTCCGAGGAGTAGATCGCCAACAGGCCTGTCCTAGGCAGGCGTTGAACACATGAAACCTTGATCACCAGGAGATCCGGAGTTCGTGCGTTTCTGGGGAACTGCAGCTCAGACAGGCCGGCAGTTCACGTTCCGCTACTCCGTCTCCACCGGAGCGCGCCCGCCCCCGGCCGGCGCCGGCGCTTCGGCGGGCCAAAAGACGCGGTCCAGGTGGTGGCGGAGTACCGCGACGGCCGATTCCGGGGTCCGCTGGCCCACGAGGATGCTGGTGCCCATGGCCGCCGCCATCGCGAGCAGGCTGACCGCCTCCGTGCGCGCCGCGACGGCGGGATCGGCCAGGCCCGAGCCCTGGGCCCCTTCCAGCAGGCCCGTCAGGGCGTTCTCGGCCGCGTCGGGGTTGTCGATGAAGGGCTGCGCGGCCAGCGCCTCGTCGGTGACGGACAGGATCGCGTAGGAGCTGTAGAGGAGGTGGAAGGTGCGGCTCTCCTCGTCGGTGGGGAGGGAGGCCAGCAGCAGCGCCTCGATCGTCGCGCGCGGGCCCGGGTCCGGGCCGGCCGCGGCCAGGCGGGCACCCACCCGGGCGGTGAAGCGGGCCGTCAGGTGCTGGAGGCCGTAGAAGAGCAGCTTCTCCTTGGTCTCGAAGTAGTACTGCACGAGCCGGAGCGACACCCCGGCCTCCGCGGCCACGTCCCGCATGCCGACCGCGTGCAGTCCGCGCCGCCCCGCGACCCGGATGAGCGCCTCGGCGATCTGGGCACGCCGTTCCTCGTGGTCAACACGCTTGGGCATCTGTCGGATTCTCCGCTCGTGCGTTGAGGCCGTGGTCGGGGTCCGGTCCTCACCGGAACGCTTTATGGTACCGCCGTACCAACATCATGATACGGTCGTACCACGAAGAAGCGATCCTCCGGAGGTGCCCAGTGCCCGAGAACACGACCCGCGTGCGCCGCGACGTCGGCCGCTACGTCAGCGACACCCTGCGCGACCGCTACTTCGCCGCCTCCGACGTCCTCTACGCGATGGGGGCGCCCATCCGCTCCGAGACGGACGTCGAGACGAGCTTCGGCACCACGCACGTCTACCGCTACGGGCCGGCGGACCCCGCGGCCGAGTCCCGGACGCCGATCGTCCTGATCCACGGCGCCGGCTACAGCTCCGCCATGTGGTACCCCAACACCCCCGGGCTCAGCCTCGACCGCCCGGTCTACGCCCTCGACACCCCGGGTGACGCCAACCGCAGCGTCCACCGCGAGCCCATGTGGCAGCCCGAGCGGGCCGCCCAGTGGATGGACGAAGCCCTCGACGCGCTCGGCCTCGACAAGGTCCACCTCGTCGGCTCCTCCTACGGCGGCTGGCTCGTCCTCAACCAGGCCCACCGGCGGCCCGGACGGCTCGCCTCGGTCACCGCCCTCGACCCCGGGGGCCTGGAGAAGGTGGGCCTGCGCTTCTTCGCCTGGGTCTTCGTGAGCCTCTTCGCCACCTTTGCCCCCAAGGCCCTGCGCCCCCGGCTCGCCAAGTGGCTGGACCAGCCGGTGATCGCCGTTCCCGAGATGCGCAAGTGGATCCACCTCGGCGCCCGCGCATACCGAATCCGCCGCCCCGCACCACTGCCGCTCGCCGAGGACGCCTTGCGGTCCATCCGGACCCCGCTGTACCTGATCATGGGCAAGCACAGCCTCCTCGTACACCCGAAGCGGCAGCTGGAACGCGTACCCCGCCTGATCCCCGGGGCCCGCGCCGAGATCATCACCGCGACCGGCCACGGGCCCCAGATCGACCACCCCGACGTCGTCAACGCCCGGATGCTGGGCTTCATGGACGACGTCGACTCCCTCGGCCCGTGACGTCCCGGTCTCCTCGCCGGAGGAGGTGTACGCGCGCCGCCGCTGCCCGCGGCCGGTGCCATGGACGCACCGCGCCCGGACCCTGACGACCGCCCCGGGCCGCCCGTCACGCGTCCGGGCGACGGGCGGCCGGGGGCGGCGGATCGGACGCCCGGAGCGGTTTAGTCTCAGCGCGTCATGCCGTGAGACCCGTGTCCCGAGGAGCCGATGTGGCCGACGAAGCGTTCAGCATCGACAAGCGACCGCTGCGCGACCTGTTGCAGCAGGTCGAGGACGGCCGGGCACAGCTGCCCGAGTTCCAGCGCGGCTGGGTGTGGCCGCACCCCAACATCGCGAGTCTGCTGGCGTCCATATCCCTCGGCTACCCGCTCGGCACCCTCATGACCCTGCGCGCGGGCGGCGACGTCCGCTTCAAGTACCGCCCGATCGAAGGCGCCACCCCGCCGGCCGGGAAGGAGCCGGAGACCCTGGTCCTCGACGGCCAGCAGCGGCTCACGTCGCTCTTCCAGTCGCTCAAGCTCGACCGCGCGGTCGCCACCCAGGACACCCGCAAGCAGCCGGTGTCCGGCTGGTTCTACGTCGACATGCGCAAGGTCCTCGACGCGTACACCGACCGCGAGGACGCGATCCGCTTCCTGCCCGCCTCCCGCAAGGTGACCAACTTCCGCGGCGAGGTCCTCGAAGACCTCTCGACCCGTGCCAAGGAGTACGAGGCCCACCTCTTCCCCCTCAACGCGGTCCTCGACCCCGACGCCTGGGAGGACGGCTTCGAGGAGCACTGGGAGTACGACAAGACCAAGCGGCAGCTGTGGAAGGACTTCGACAAGGCGTTCATCAGGCCCTTCGTCCTCTACCACGTGCCCGTCATCGAGCTCGGCAAGGCGACCGAACGCCAGGCCGTCTGCCAGGTCTTCGAGAAGGTCAACACCGGCGGCGTCACCCTCACCGTGTTCGAGCTGCTGACCGCGACGTACGCGGCGGACGAGTTCGACCTGCGCCACCACTGGGAGCAGGTGTGCCGCACCTCCTGGCAGGCCCCCGAGTACCGCATCCTGCGCGAGGTCTCCAACACCGACTTCCTGCAGGCCGTCACCCTGCTGGCCACCTATCAGCGGCGCGTCGCCGAGGCCGCCCGCGGCACGGAGGAGGACCGTCTCCCCCGGGTCGGCTGCAAGCGCAAGGACATGCTCGCGCTCTCGTTGGAGGACTACGAGGAGTACGCGCCGGCGGTCGTCGAGGGCTTCAGGAAGGCGGCGAAGTTCCTGCACCAGCAGTACTTCTTCGACACCAGGTTCCTGCCGTACGGCACCCAGTTGATCCCGCTCGCCGCCATCCTGGCGGCGACCGGTGAGGCGGCCGAACCCGCCGGGGCCCGGCGCAAGCTGGCCCGCTGGTACTGGTGCGGTGTGTTCGGAGAGCTGTACGGGGGCGCCACCGAGACCCGCTTCAGCCAGGACCTCCAGGACGTCGTGGACTGGATCCGCGGCGCGGAGCAGGAGCCGCGGACCGTCACGGCCGCCCAGTTCGCGCCGGGCCGGCTGCTGACGCTGCGCACCCGCCAGAGCGCGGCGTACAAGGGCATCTACGCCCTGCTGCTCAAGGCCGGGGCCGCCGACTGGCGGACGGGCGAGCCGGTGAAGGTGACCGACTACTTCGACGAGGCCGTCGACATCCACCACATCTTCCCGAAGGCGTGGTGCGAGAAGGAGGGGCACCGGCCGGACGTCTACAACTCCGTCGTCAACAAGACCCCGTTGACCGCCCGGACCAACCGGATCATCGGGAGCCAGGCCCCCTCCTCGTACCTGGACCGGCTGGCCAAGAGCGCCGAGAGCACCCGTCCGGACGTGGAGGCGCACGTCGTGACGCACCTCGTACGGCCGGACCTGATGCGGGCCGATGACTTCGGCGCCTTCTTCGACGCGCGCAAGGCGGCGCTGCTGGCCAGGGTCGCGGAGGAGATGGGCAAGCCGATCCTGGCCGACGCCGGTGAGGCGGACTCCCCGTGACGGCCTTCCCGACAGGGCCGCCGGCACCCGTCGGCGGCCCCGGGCCCCGGGGCGGGGCCGCGATCAGGGAGAGGTGAGGACGACCAGGCGGTGGGTGGCGCGGGTCATGGCCACGTAGCGGTTCACGGCGCCTTCGACGCCCTCGCCGAAGGCGACCGGGTCGATGAGGACGACCAGGTCGAATTCGAGTCCCTTCGAGAGGTCCGGGGTGAGGGCGCGGACGCGGGGGGTCGCCGGGAGGGCGCCCTCGGCGAGTTCGCCGGCGGTGATGACGCAGGCGACCCCTTCGGCGTGTTCGGCGAGCCACGCGTCGAGGACCTCGCGCAGGGCGGTGACCGGGCCGTGGACGACCGGGACGCCGCTGCTGCGGATGGAGGACGGCACGTTGGCGTCCGGGAGCGCGGCGCGGATGACCGGCTCGGCTTCGGCCATGATCTCTTCCGGGGTGCGGTAGTTGACGCTCAGGGAGGTCAGCTCGATCCGGTCGAGGCCGACCCGCTCCAGGCGTTCCCGCCACGACTCCGTGAACCCGTGCCGGTCCTGGGCGCGGTCCCCGACGATCGTGAAGCTCCGGGACGGGCAGCGGAGCAGCAGCATCTGCCACTCGGCGTCGGTCAGCTCCTGGGCCTCGTCCACGACGATGTGCGCGAACGGACCGGCGAGGGGTTCGGGGCCGGCGGCGGGCAGGGCGCTGTCGTCGATGAGGCTGTCCTGGAGGTCCCGGCCGCGCAGCATCGTCACCGCGCCCTCGCCGTCCTCGTCGGCGGCGAGGACGTTGTCGATGACCCCGGCAAGGCGTTCGCGTTGGGCGGCGACGGAGGCGTCGTGCCGGCGCTTGCGCAGGGACGCCCCCGGGTCGCCGAGGCGTCGGCGCGCCGCGTCCAGCAGCGGCAGGTCGGACACCGTCCAGGCGCGGGCGTCGGCGCGGCGCAGCGAGCGGACGTCGTCCGGGCCGAGCCAGGGGGCGCACAGGCGCAGGTAGGCGGGGACCGACCAGAGGTCCCCGACGAGGTCGGCCGCGTCGAGCATCGGCCAGGCGCGGTCGAGGGTCCCGACCAGTTCCTCGTCCTGCAGGAGCGACCCGCGCAGCGCTTCGTGCGGGACCTCGCCGCCGAGCCTGTCGCCCAGGATCGTGACCAGTTCCTCCAGGATCAGCTCGCGGGCCTCGTTGTGCGGGGTGCCGCGTCCGGCGTCGAACGCGTCGGCCCAGTCGTCGGCGCTCAGCCGGAGGTCGGCCCAGTCGGTGGTGACCGTCATCCCCTCGGCGGGCGGCTCCTCGTAGAACGCGACGGCCGTCTCGATCGCCTTCACCATGTCCGCGGACGCCTTCAGGCGGGCCGTGTCCGGGTCCGTCTCGACCCCGGCGCCGGCCCCCTCCTCGACGAGGTCGCGCAGGGTGCAGGTCCGCACCCCCTCCTCGCCGAGGCTGGGCAGGACGTCTTCCACGTAGGCCAGGTAGGGACGGTGCGGGCCGACGAACAGCACGCCGCCGCGGCGGTGGCCGAGCCGCGGGTCGGAGTAGAGGAGGTGGGCCGTCCGGTGCAGCGCGACGACGGTCTTGCCCGTGCCCGGACCGCCGTCGACGACGAGGGCGCCGCGGGAGCCGGCCCGGATGATGGCGTCCTGGTCGGCCTGGATGGTGGTGAGGACGTCCCGCATCCGTGCGGACCGGTTGCCGCCGAGGCTGGCGATGAAGGCCGACTGGTCGTCGAGCGCGGCGCGCCCTTCGAGCCCGTCGGCGGTGAAGACCTCGTCCCAGTAGTCGCCGATCCGGCCGCGGGTCCAGCGGTACCTGCGCCGGCTGGCGAGGCCCATCGGGTTGGCGTGGGTCGCGGCGAAGAACGGCTCGGCCGCGGGCGAGCGCCAGTCGAGGAGCAGCCGGCGGCCGGTGCTGTCGGTGAGGCCGAGCCGCCCGATGTAGACGGGTTCGGAGCCGTCCGCGCCGACCACGTGTCCCAGGCACAGGTCCCGACCGAAGCGACGCAGGGTGCGCAGGCGGCCCGTGAGGCGGTGGATCTCCGTGTCCCGCTCCATCGCCTCCCGGCCGGCGCCTCCGGGCGCCTTGCGCAGGGTGGCGAGGCGGTCGGAGAGTTCGGCGATCGCCTCGTCGAGCGTCGCCGTGACGGCCGCGAAGTGCTGCTCGTCGCGGGCGGTCAACGCCGGGTCGGCCTTGGCGGCGAGGTGCTCGGGAAGGTCGAACGCACTGGTGGTCGCGCTGGTGGTCGCACTGAGGGTCAGGGGGTGCATGCTCTCCTGTTTCCGCTGTTCCGGCCGGTCGTGGCCTCGGTCCGCGATTCTGACCGACGACCGGGGCCTTGCCGCAAGCCCCCCGGTGCGCTATACGTTGAGAGTGGCGGGGAGTTGATGTCTTCTGCTCCCTACGCGTCGATGGCTCCCCGGTGTTCGGCCGGGTCGAGGGGATCGGCGGCTTTTCACGGATGTCGACCCATCGGTGCCGACCCACCGGTATCGCCTACGGGTATCTCCCACCGGTATCGACGGCGCCGGGATGATGGCGATGAAGAGGCGTTGGTAAAATGGGGTGGTTTTCCCCTTTTGGGATGTGAGGTCGGCATGAGGAACCTTCCCTCGCGGACCACCCGGACCCGCCGCGCCGCCCTGCTGGCGCCGTGCGCCGCCGGGCTGCTGGTCCTCGGGTGCGCCCTGCCGCCGGAGGCGGTCGCGGCCGCTGCCCCCGGGACGGCGGACGGCCCCGCCGCCACGGCCCGCACGGCCACGGCCCGCACCGCCGCCCCGCTGCCGCCGACACCGACGCCGGCACCGACGCCGATGCCGGCGCTCAGGACCATCGATCCGGCCGCGTTCCGCTCCGCCGTGGAGCGGGCGGCGAAGCAGCTCATGGTCCCCGGCGCGGTGGTCCTGCTCCGGACCCCGCAGGGCACCTTCCGGGCGCTCGTCGGCACGGCCGAACGGGGCACGGACCGGCCGCCCACYACGGGCGACCGCTTCCGGATCGCCTCCAACACCAAGACCATGACGGCGGCGCTGATCGCCCTCCTCGCCCAGGACGGGAAGCTCCGGCTGGACGACCCGGTGTCCGCCTGGGTCGACGGCGTCCCGAACGGCGACCACATCACCCTCGCCCACCTGCTGACGATGCGCAGCGGGCTCTACAACTACACCGCCGCTCCGGAGCTTTCGGCCTCCCTGGACGCCGAGCCGGCGAAGGCCCGGACCCCGCGACAGATGCTGGACATCGCCTTCCGCCACCCGCCGGACTTCGCGCCCGGCACCTCGTACGAGTACAGCAACACCAACTACGTGCTCCTGGGCCTGGTCGCCGAGAAGGCGGGCGGCCGGCCCCTGCAACGGCAGTTCCACGACCGGCTGTTCGCGCCTCTGGGGCTCCGGAGCACCTCACTGCCCGCCGCCGGCGACGTGTCCCTGCCCGCCCCCTCCGCGCACGGCTACATGTACGGCGGGACGGCGTACGCCCTGGTCGACCGGCCGTACCCCGCCGACCTGCGGGCGGCTGCCCGGTCCGGGAAGCTCCGGCCGACGGACTACACCCACCAGAACCCCTCGTACGCCACCGCCGCCGGGGGCGTCGTCTCCACCGCCGACGACCTGGCCACCTGGATCCGGGCCCTCGTGAGGAGAGGGGTCCTGGACGCCGCGTCGCAGCGGCAGTGGCGCGACAGCCTGCGGGCGGAGGACCCGGCCGCGCCCTGGGGGCAGAAGTACGGGTACGGCATCTCGTACCAGAGGTTCGGCCCGAAGGCCGCGATGTACTACCACGGCGGTGAACTCCCCGGCTTCAACTCCTTCATCGGCCACGACCCGGACAACGACGTCACCCTCGTGATCTGGACGAACCTGACCCTGTCGCCCGACGGCCGCACCACCGCCAACGCCCTGGTGCCCACCGTCCTCGACCAGGTCTACGCCGGCCTTTCCCTCTCCTCCGGCCCACCCGGACGGCCGGCTCCCGCCMCGTCCGTGCGCGGTGCGGGAGTGGCTCAGGAATCGGAGTAACTGAAGTCGCCGACGGTCCAGGCGCCGACGTCCTCGATCGCGACGCGGTACATGCCGCCCGTCTCGGGGATGCCCACGGTGCCCTGGAGGATGCGGGCGACGTGGAAGTGCAGATGGGTGGGTGGGCCGTCCGTGGCCGTGGGACCCGCGGGAGCCGTGAAGGCGGCGGAGAACTCGGTCAGGCGGGCCGAGTCCGTCAGGACCTCCGCCACGCGCTGCCTCCAGACGGCTTCGGGGGCCAGCCGGCCGGTGATGACGCCACCCCCGGTGACCACGGTCAGGGACATCTGATTGCTCTGCGCGGACTCCACCAAGGCGGCGATGTCCACGAGCAGCTGGTCGGGCTTCGACATGGAAGCCGATTCTATTCACCGACCCCGCGCCGTACGGTGCCGAATCCGGACGGAGCCACCACCCGGTGGGCGCAGCCCGGGGTGCGACCCCGGTCCGGAGGGCCGTCAATGGACGCGAGAGGCGTTGTGCCTCCCCCGTCCCCGGGAGGGCCATGAGTCTGCCGTCCGAGCCGCCCCCGCCTTCACCCCCGGCCCCGGCCCCGGCCCCGGCTCCCGCTCCTCCCCCGCCGTCGCGTGGACGGCGCATCGCCGCGAGCACCGCCTCCGCCGTGCTGATCACGCTCGCCTGCCTCCTCGTACCGGTGTCCCTCCTGACCGTCTGGGTGCACGACATCGTGCTGGACACCAACCGCTACGTGTCCACGGTCGCCCCGCTGGCCTCGAACCCGGCGGTCGAGGCCGCCGCCGTCCACCGCATCACGGAGGCGGCCGGCGTACGGATCAACGGCTCGCAGGTCACCGCGGACCTGGCGAAGTGGCTGGAGTCCCAGGGCCTGCCGCCGCGCGTCGGTACGGCGGTCAAGTCGCTGGGCCCCCAGCTGGACTCGGCCGCCGACCAGGCCGTCTCCAAGGTGGCGAGCCGCTTCGTGTCGAGCGAGGCGTTCGACAAGGTCTGGACCCAGGCCAACCGGGTCGCCCACCAGTCCGTCGTGCGCGCGCTGACGGGCAAGGGCCGCGGCGCGATCGGCGTCGACGGCGGCACCGTCACCCTCGACGTCGGCGAGGCCGTCGAGACGGTCAAGCAGGACCTCGTGAAGGCGGGGCTCTCCCCGGCCGAGAAGATCCCCGACGTCAAGAAGCAGATGGTCCTCTTCCACTCGGACAAGCTGCAGAAGATCCGGGGCGGTGTCCGGCTCCTCGACATCGCCGGCAACTGGCTTCCGGTGATCACCGTGGTCCTCGCGGCGGCCGGGGTGCTGCTCGCCCGGCGCCGCCGCCGGGCCCTGGTGGTCATGGCGCTGTGCGGGGCGGGCGCCTGCCTGCTCGTCGCCATCGGGCTGGTCATCGCCCGCCGCTACTACCTCGACCACCTCCCGGAGCAGGTCCAGTCCCGGGACGCCGCCGCGGCGATCTTCGACACGCTGGTGCGGTTCCTGCGGGTCAGCCTGCGGACCGCGCTCGTCCTCGGGATCGTCATCGCGCTCGGCGCCTACCTGTCCGGCGCCGGCCGGCTGCCGCGGGCCGTCCGCGGCGGCGCCGAGCGCGGGGCCGACTCCACCGTGCGCTGGGGCGCCGCCCACGGGGTGACGACGGGCGGCGCGGGCAGCTGGGTGGAGGCCCGGYGGCGCCCGCTCACCGTGGGCGTGCTGATCGTGCTGGCGCTGGTGTTCGCACTGTGGAACCACCCGACGGTGCTCACGGTCCTGCTGCTGGTGCTCATCCTGCTGGTCGCCCTCGCCGTCCTCGCGCTGCTCGCGGCGGGCGGCCGCGCCGGGAACGGAGCGGGGGCCGGGGCCGGAGGGCGGGAACCCGGTACCGGGCGCGGGGACCGGTAGCCCTGCGCCGTCACGCGCCGGCCGGCCCCGACGTCGTCGGCGGGGCCGGCCGCGGCGTCGTCGGCGGGGCCGACTGCGGCGGGGTGCGCAGCCAGCGGGTGAGCGGGGGCTCGTGCGCGGCCACGTAGCCGACGGCGATCGCGAGGGTGATCACGACGAACAGCGTGATCAGCCAGGACAGCACGACGAAGACCGAGCCCAGGGCGCCGAACTCCTGCATGCTGCGGTTCAGGGTGTGGGGCATGTAGACCCGCGACGCCAGGGTCAGCAGCTGTTCCCCCACCCCCGCCAGCAGGGCCCCCGGGAGGAGCGGCAGCCACGGGATCCGGGCTCCGAGCAGCAGGTGCTGGGTCCACCACCACAGCAGCGTGCCGGTCACCACCGCCAGGACGAAACCGGTGACCGCGCCGGTGCCGAAGGCGTTCTGCAGCGGTCCCTGGAACAGCAGCGCGGCGAGCCAGACGGTGAGCCAGGCGATCCAGCGCCAGGCCGCCACGGCGGCCTTGGCCTTGGGCAGGTGCCAGCAGCGCTCGCAGGTCCTCTGGAGGGCGCGGCTGCAGGCGGTGGCCGATACCAGCGTCACGATGATGCCCACCGCGCCGGTGGTCGTGGCGGTCGTGGAGTCCTTGGCGGAGTACACCGAGAGGACCTGGTCCAGGGCGGCGTCCTGGAGGCCCATGGCCGCGCGGAGGGAGTGCGTCAGCTGGTCCTGCATCCAGTCGGGGCCGAGGGTGCCGATGACGAAGAGGGCGGGCAGCCCGCCGAGGAAGGCCTGTGCGGCCAGCCGGGTGGCGCAGTCCAGCACCCTGACGGCGGCGAGCTGCTCGATCAGCCTGGTCAGCACCGGGGTGTGCTTGCGCATCCAGCCGGGGATGGCGAACAGCCGGGGCCCGGCTTCCGGTTCGGGCACGGAGGACTCCTCATGGGGCACGGGACCACCACCATGCCCGAGAACGGCGGAGAAATCGGAGATGTCACGCTTTTCGCCGCCACGCCGTCGACCGCCGCACCGCCTGCCGCTCCGGCGGCACACGACACCGCCCGGCGGGTCCCCCTTCCGGGGAGCCCACCGGGCGGCCGGGTGTCACCCGGTCAGCACTTGTGACCGCTCGACGCGGCCGACGTCGCCTGGTCGAGGTTCTGGATCTGCGGCTGGAGCTGGGTGAGCGCGTCCTTGCCGGTGGTGTCGCCCGGCAGGTCCTCGTAGCCCTTCTTGAGGCTCTCGGCGGCGGACTTCACCGCGTCCTGCTCCGACTGCTTCATCTTCTTCATGTTGCTCTTGACGTTCTCCCAGTCCTTCTGGACCGCGTCGACGGCGCTCTGGACCTGGTCCTTGGTCGCCACAGCGGGGTTCAGGGCCTTCAGCTTGGCGTTGTCGGCCTTGAGGGCGTTCAGGTCGGTGCAGAGGTCCGCGGCCGCCTGGCTGGCCTCCTCGGCCGGCGAGCTGCTGTTGTCGGAACAGGCCGCGAGACCGAACGCCGCGGTGACGCAGAGCGCGCCGATCACGGGGAAACGCTTCATGGGTGAGGCCTTCCTCAAAGGGGGCAGATCCATGCAGTCACGACCTATGACCACAAATGCAAAAATAGACACACCCGCCACCTTCTGCATCCGGACCCTCACCCCCCACGTCCACCCCCGGACCCCTTGCGCCGCCCGCCCGCCGTGCCGGTTACGGTCCTTCAGGCAGTGGAGGAACGCGGCACGGGGATGGGGCAGATGAACGAGAAGGACCTTCTGGCCGAGCGGTTCGACGCGCACCGGACGCACCTGAGGGCGGTGGCCTACCGGATGCTGGGCTCCCTGGGCGACGCCGAGGACGCCGTGCAGGAGACCTGGCTCAGGCTGAACCGCTCCGACACCGGTGCCGTGGCCAACCTGGGCGGCTGGCTCACCACGGTGACCGGGCGGGTCTGCCTGGACATGCTGCGGGCCCGCGCCACCCGCCGCGAGCAGCCGCTGGAGGACGGGAACGGACCCGTCCGGCTGCCCGACCCGGTGGTCAGCGGCCCCGACCGGGTCGATCCCGAGCAGGAGGTGCTCCTCGCGGACTCGGTCGGCCTCGCCCTGATGGTCGTACTGGAGACCCTCGCGCCCGCCGAACGGCTGGCCTTCGTCCTCCACGACCTGTTCGGGGTGCCCTTCGAGGAGATCGCGCCCGTCCTCGGCCGGACCGCGGCCGGCACGCGCCAGCTCGCCAGCCGGGCCCGGCGCCGTGTCCAGGGCGCGGCCCCGGCCCCCGACACGGACCTCGCCCGCCGCCGGGAGGTCGTCGACGCCTTCCTGGCCGCCGCGCGCGGCGGGGACCTCGACGCCCTGGTGGCCCTGCTCGACCCGGACGTCGTGGCCCGGTCCGACGGCGGCGCGCTGCGGCCCGGAGTGCTGCGCCGGGGTGCGGTGGACGTGGCCTCGCAGGCCATCGTGTTCGCCCGGTTCGCCGAAGCCGCGCACCCCGCACTGGTCAACGGAACGCCGGGCGTGGTGGCGGTGGCCTCGGACGGCACCCCGCTCTCGGTCATGTCGTTCACCATCCGGGGCGGCGTGATCACCGCGCTGGACATCCTCACCGACCCCGAGCGCCTCGCGCGGATCGACCTGGGGCCGGTCCTGGGCGGCTGAGCCGACCGCCCGGCGCGGGGTGGGGCCGGGCCTGGCGGGGCGGGCGGGGCGGGGCCGGGCCGGGCGGGTCAGTTCCCCTTGATCAGCGAGGGGTTGAGGCGGGCGAAGCCCTCCTGGCGCTCGTAGGGGTAGTACGGGTACGGGGCCGGACGGTGGCTCGCGGCGTCGAGCCGCGCCACCTGGTCCGGCGTCAGCTCCCACCCGACGGCGCCGATGTTCTGGCGGAGCTGCTCCTCGTTGCGGGCGCCCACGATGACGGAGGAGACGGTGGGCCGGCGCAGCAGCCAGTTGATGGCCACCTGCGGGATCGTCCGGCCGGTCTCCTGCGCGATGCCGTCGAGGGCGTCGACCACGTCGTAGAGGTGCTCGTCCTCCACCGGCGGGCCGTAGTCGGCGGTCCGGTGCAGGCGGCTGCCTTCCGGCAGGGGGAGGCCGCGGCGCAGCCTGCCGGTGAGCCGGCCCCAGCCGAGGGGGCTCCACACCATCGCGCCGACGCCCTGGTCGTGGCCGAGGGGCATCAGCTCCCACTCGTAGTCACGGCCGACGAGGGAGTAGTAGACCTGGTGGGCGGCGTAGCGGGGGAATCCGTGCCGTTCGGCGGCCGCGAGGGACTTCATCAGCTGCCAGCCCGCGAAGTTGGAGACGCCGACGTGGCCGATCTTCCCGGCCCGCACGAGGGCGTCGAGGGCGCGGAGCACCTCCTCGACGGGGGTGGCGGCGTCGAAGGCGTGCAGCTGGAAGAGGTCGATGTGGTCGGTGTCGAGGCGGCGCAGGGCGTCCTCGGTCGCGCGGATGAGGCGGGCGCCGGAGGTGCCGGCGTCGCCGGGGCCGTCGCCCATGGGCAGTCCGGCCTTGGTGGACAGCAGCACCCGGTCCCGGCGGCCCTTGACCGCCCGGCCGAGCACCTCCTCGGAGGCGCCGGCGGAGTAGACGTCGGCCGTGTCGAACAGGGTGATGCCCGCCTCCAGGCAGATGTCCACGAGGCGGCGGGCCTCCCGCGCGTCCGTGGTGCCCCACGCGCCGAAGAGCGGCCCCCGGCCTCCGAAGGTCCCCGCTCCGAAGCTCAGGGCGGGGACCTTGAGACCGGACGTGCCCAGCTGCCTGTATTCCATGACGCATCCCCCGACTCGAAAGCGGTAATGGCACCGCAGACCCTTTAAGGTGGTCCCAACGTAACAGGAGAGCGCCACTAATGGAACGGGAGCCCCGTTATGGAGTTTTCTGACGAAGCCGCCCCCACGACGGGGGACCCGGCGGAGCCGGGGACCGTACGTCCCGGCGGGCGTACGGCGCGGGTGCGCGCGGCGGTGCTCCGGGCGGCCGGCGACACCCTCGCCGAACAGGGCTTCCACCGGCTGGACCTGGCCGAGATCGCCCGTCGCGCCGACGTGGGCAAGACCACCGTGTACCGGCGCTGGGGCACGGTGGCCGGGCTGGTCGCGGACCTGCTGACGGACATGGCCGAGCAGTCGACGCCGCGCACCGAGACGGGATCGCTGACCGAGGACCTGCTCGCCAACGCGGAGCTCGTCCGGCGCACCCTGACCGACCCGCGCCAGGGGGCCCTGTTCAAGGCCGTGATCGCCGCCGCCACCGGCGACGCGCGCACGGCCGAGGCCCTGCACCGCTTCTACGAGGTCCGGGTCGCGCAATGGGCGCCCTGCGTGCGGCAGGCCGTCGAGCGGGGGGAGGTCCCGGAGGGGACCGACGCCGCCGAGGTGGTCCGCGCCGTCTCCGCACCGCTGTACTACCGCTTCCTCACCACCGGGGAGCCCCTGGACGGGGCCGCGGCCGGACGCGCGGCGCGGGCCGCCGTCGCCGCGGCCCGCGCGGGGGCCTTCGTACGGGAACCGGAGCACGGCTGACCCGTGCCCGGGGCCCCGCCCGGGCCGGCGGGGGCGGGCCCGGGGCCCCGGCGCCTCAGGTGCGGTCGATGAACACGCTGGTGGACTTCACCCGGGCGGTGGCCCGCATGCCGACCTCCAGGCCCAGCTCCTCGACCGCCTCCCGGGTCAGCAGGGACACCACCCGGTGCGGGCCCGCCTGGACCTCCACCTGCGCCCCGACCGAGCCCAGCTTGATGGCGGTCACGATGCCGGGGAAGGCGTTGCGCGCCGAGGTGTACGGGGTGTCCTCGCCCTCCCCGGCCTCCTGGGCGACCTCGACGCAGAACGCCGCCAGGTCGGGCCCGTCGACGATCCTGCGGCTCCCCTCGCGCCGGGTGGGGAACCGGTCGGCGTCCGCCCAGCGGCGGGCGGTGTCACTGCTGACGCCGAGCAGCCGCGCTGCCTGGCCGATCGTGTACGACTCCATGCACGCAGCCTAGGTCCTGCCGCCGAGGTGGCGCCGGTCAGGCCGTGAACAGGGCGTGGGCGACGGCGGCGCGGGCCGCGCCCGGGGAGACGTGTGGGTATCACCCGGTTCGGGCGGGTATACCCCTCAGGACGGGGGCGGCCGCGCACGACCACGGTCTCCGGCCCGGGAAGCCTCCGTCGGAGGAGCGCAGAGCGATGAATCCCACGGACCTCACCGACCTCGGCCTGACCGAGTACACGGATCACAGCGACGTCGCGACCAGCGAGGCCAAGGCGCTCTCGGTGGCCCTGTTCCACAGGCTGGCCGAGCTCGAAGAGGGCACGGCGGAGTATTCGTACGTCCGCAACACCCTCGTCGAGCTGAACCTGAGCCTGGTGAAGTTCGCCGCCCGCCGGTTCCGCGGGCGCAGCGAGCCGATGGACGACATCGTCCAGGTCGGCACGATCGGGCTGATCAAGGCCATCAACCGGTTCGACCCGGAGCGTGGGGTGGAGTTCACCACCTTCGCGATGCCCACGATCAGCGGGGAGATCAAGCGGTTCTTCCGGGACACCAGCTGGGCGGTGAAGGTCCCCCGCAGGCTCCAGGAGCTGCGGATCGACACGGCGAAGGCCCACGACGCCCTCGAACAGGGCCTCGGCCGCGAGCCCACCGACGCCGAGCTCGCACGGAAGCTGAACGTCACGCCGGAGGAGTTCGGCGAGGGCCGCAAGGCCGCCTGCGCCTACTCCGCGCGCTCGCTGGACGCCCCGGCCCAGGACGACCCGGAGCGCGACCCGCAGACCGATCGGTCCTCGCTGGGCGCGGAGGAGTCCGCGTACGACCTGATCGAGTGCCTGGAGTCCCTCAAGCCGATGCTGGCCGGGCTGCCGGAGCGGGAGCGGACGCTGCTGGCGCTGCGGTTCGGGCAGGAGCTGACCCAGTCCGAGATCGGGGAGCGGCTGGGACTGTCCCAGATGCACGTGTCCCGGCTGCTGCACCGCACCCTGACGCGGCTGCGCGGCGGTCTCCTCGCCGACGGGGCACCCGAGGCCGCATCCGGGGCGCCCGGGGCACCCCGGGCCGGGTCCGAGGCTCCCGGCTCCGCCTGACCCGGGCCGCCCGGCGCCTACGCGTCCGGCCCCGACGGGGGTGGGGCCGGGGGCGCGGCCGGGGCCCCGGGGCCCGGAACCTCCAGCCACACCGTCTTGCCCGGCGGCGCCGGTTCGCAGCCCCACCCCCGGGCGAGCCGTTGCAGCAGGATCAGGCCGTGGCCGCCCGGCCGGGCCCGGTCCGGCGGCCGCGGGGCCGGCGGTTCGGGGCTGTCGTCGGTGACCTCCACGCGCAGCAGGCCGGGGGCGTGCCGCAGGACCAGCTCGCGGGGGCCGCCCGCGTGCAGGCAGGCGTTGGTCACCACCTCGGAGACCAGCAGGAGCACGTCCTCCTCGGCCTCGGTGCCGGCGGGCCAGTGCCAGTCGGCGAGGGCACGCCGGGTGAAGTCCCGGCAGCGGGTCACGACACCCGTCGTGCCACCGCCCAGGACCAGCTTCCGCGTCTGCTCGGCCACAGGCTCTCCCGTCTCCGCCGCCCGTCCCCCGGCGCCGCACCTACCCCCGAGGGCGACGGACAAATCCCACCACGCGGTGGCCGGATCCTCCATGCACGACGGGGCCCCGTTCGGTGGCCCCCGCGACAGCGGGGGCCACCCCCCGTCCGTCAAGTCACCCCTCGGCCACGCCCCCGCGGAGGCACCCCCGAGTCCACATCCTGGACAACTACCCTCGATATATGAACGCAGAAGCCGCCGACGCCCTCGCCGCCGTGAAAGACGCCGACCGGAAGCACGTTTTCCATTCCTGGTCGGCGCAGGAGCTCATCGACCCGCTGGCCGTCGCCGGCGCCGAGGGCTCGTACTTCTGGGATTACGAGGGCAACCGTTTCCTCGATTTTTCGAGTGCGCTCGTCTACACGAACATCGGGTACCAGCACCCCAAGGTCGCGGCCGCGATCGCCGAGCAGTCCGCCCGGCTGTGCACGGTCGCGCCCGGTTTCGCCGTCGACGTCCGCTCCGAGGCCGCCCGGCTGATCGCCGAGCGCACCCCCGGGGACCTGGACAAGATCTTCTTCACGAACGCGGGCGCCGAGGCGGTCGAGAACGCCGTCCGGATGGCCCGGCTGCACACCGGCCGGCCCAAGGTGATGTCCGCGTACCGCTCGTACCACGGCGCGACCTCCACCGCGATCAACCTCACCGGTGACGCCCGCCGCTTCGGCAACGACACCGCCACCGCCGGCGTCGTGCACTTCTGGGGCCCGTTCCTCTACCGCTCGCCCTTCCACGCCACCACCGAGGCCGAGGAGTGCGAGCGCGCCCTGCGCCACCTGGAGGACACGATCGTCTTCGAGGGCCCGCAGTCCATCGCCGCGATCATCCTGGAGACCGTCGGCGGCGCCCCGGGCGTGCTCGTGCCCCCGGCCGGCTACCTGGCGGGCGTGCGCGCGCTCTGCGACCGCTACGGCATCGTCTTCATCCTCGACGAGGTCATGGTCGGCTTCGGGCGCACCGGCACCTGGTTCGCCGCCGACCACTGGGACGTCACCCCCGACCTGATCTGCTTCGCCAAGGGCATCACCAGCGGATACGTACCGCTCGGCGGGGTCGCCATCTCCGCCGCGATCGCCGAGACCTTCGCCCGACGCCCCTACCCGGGCGGGCTGACGTACTCCGGGCACGTGCTGGCCTGCGCAGCCGCCGTCGCGACGATCAACACGATGGAGGAGGAGGACATCGTCGGGCAGTCCGCCCGCACCGGCGCCGAACTGCTGGGACCGGGCCTGCGCGAGATCGCCGCGCGCCACCCCTCGGTCGGCGAGGTCCGCGGCCTGGGCACCTTCTGGGCGCTGGAACTCGTACGGGACGCGGACACCCGCGAGCCGCTCGTCCCGTACAACGCCTCCGGCGCCGACAACGCGCCCATGGCGGCCTTCGGGGCGGCCCTGAAGAAGGGCGGGCTGTGGCCGCTCCTCGCCGGGAACCGGATGCACGTCGCCCCGCCCTGCAACGTCTCCGCCGAGGACGTGGCCAAGGGTCTGGCCGTCCTCGACGAGGCCCTCTCGGTCGCCGACGCGCACATGGCCTGACCTGCGGGTCTGTACGGTCGCCCAATCCGTGGGTGCGGGTGTTCGGAGGATCCGTGCGGTGGTGGACGCCCCGTACACATGCTGCAATCCGTGCAGTACTACTCAGCACCTACGGACCGGGATGCACGTCAGTCCCGGGGCGGCCCCGAGGGGCCGAACGGCGGGGAGCGGCACGTCTTCACCCGGGACGCGCGCTGGACGCCGGGCGTACGGGATCCAGACCGATCGGACTCCGTGTTCCCGAGTACCCGAAGGAAGACAGCATGAGCAAGCACGTCCTGGCCCAGAACCAGTACGGCAAGGCCGAGAACCGCATCGTGAAGGTGACCCGCAAGGGCAAAGACGGCTCCTGGCACGAGATCCGCGACCTCAACGTCTCGGTCGCGCTCCGCGGTGAGTTCCGCGACGTCCACCTGACCGGCGACAACGCCAACTGCCTGCCGACGGACACCACCAAGAACACGGTGTACGCCTTCGGCAAGGAGCACGGCATCGCCTCGCCCGAGGCCTTCGGCATCCTCCTCGCCAAGCACTTCGTCTCCTCCCAGCAGCCGATCCGCGAGGCGCAGATCCGGATCGAGGAGTACGCCTGGGAGCGGATCCCGGTCCCGACGCGCAAGGAGCAGCACTCCTTCGTCCGCAAGGGCCAGGAGGTGCGCACCGCGCAGATCACCTACAGCGAGACCACCGGTCTCCAGGTCATCTCCGGCCTGAAGGACCTGACGGTGATGAACTCGACCAACTCCGAGTTCCACGGGTACATCAAGGACAAGTACACGACCCTCAAGGAAGCGTACGACCGCATCCTCGCGACCAAGGTCACCTCACGCTGGGCGCACTCGGCGCTGGCCGCCGACGACGCGGACTTCGACTGGGACCAGTCGTACAAGAAGGTCCGCAAGCACATGCTCGAAGCCTTCGCGGAGACCTACTCCTACTCGCTCCAGCAGACCCTGAACCAGATGGCCGAGCGCGTCCTCGACCACTGCCCCAAGGTCAACGAGGTGCGCCTCAACCTCCCCAACAAGCACCACTTCCTCGTCGACCTGGAGCCCTTCGGGCTGAAGAACGACAACGAGGTGTACTTCGCGGCGGACCGGATGTACGGCCTGATCGAGGGCACCATCCACCGCGACGGCGTGCAGCCGGTGATCGCCACCTCCGACTGGATCGTCGCGTAACACCGCTGCCCCGCAGCACCGTTCGGCCCGGACCGCGTCGCGGGGTCCGGGCCGTCGTGCTGTTCACTCCCCGGCCGGGCGGCCCACCAGGAGGTTCCAGCGGCCGGCCCGGCCGCTGAGGGTGGTCACGGTCTCCGGCCGCACGTCGAGCCGCCAGAAGGCCGGCGCCGGCAGCTCCAGGGCCCACACCACCGCGGCCCGTACGACGGCCTGCGCGACCACCGCGTGGTGCGGACCGGGCGGCAGCGCGGCCAGGTGCGCCCCGGTCCGGGCGATCAGCGCGGCCACGGACTCCCCGCCGCCCGGGGGCGCGTACTGCGGATCGGTGAGCCAGCCGCGGATCCCCCGCGGGTCCTCGGCCGCGACCTCCTCCAGGGTCCGGCCCGCCCAGTCCCCGGTCGCCGGGCCGGCCAGACCCGCGTGGCCGGGGCACGGGTCCCCGTACCCGAACCGGCCCTGACGGGCGGCGGCGTCGAGCGGGGGCGTGGTCAGGTGCAGCCGTACGGGTGGACGCGGCGGGGCCTGGGGTGTCGTCTCGGGCATGGGAGGGAGCGTAGAGCGCGCGCCCAGGGCGTGAGACGGCGGACATGCGCCGTGGTGTTCAGGCTGCGGGCGCGGTACGGTCTCGGACGACATGACGAAGGTATGACGGAAGTACCGGTGAGAATCCGGCACGGTCGCGCCACTGTGAATCCTCCCGCAGCAGTGTGGGCAGGGAAGTCAGACCCGCCACCTTCGTCGAGAGCACCACTGACCGGGACGCGTGTTCCCCCTGGAGGTCCTGCCATGGCCCACTCCGCCGTGCCCACGTCGGCGCCCGTAGCCGTCACCCCCCTGTCCCTGAAGGAACTGGCCCCCTGGGCGCTGTTCGTCGGCGTCCTCATGCTGGTCCTGCTGTACCTCGTCGGCGCCGAACAGGGTGCCACCGCGGTCTTCCAGGGCGACACCATCCACGAGTGGATGCACGACGGCCGTCACCTGCTCGGTTTCCCCTGCCACTGACCGGCTGATCCCCGGTCCACGCGCCGCCGGGAACTCCCCCCGCGCGCGGCGCCGGTACGGCTCTGCGCAGGGCCCGTCCCCTGCGTGACTCCGCGGGGCACGCACCCGCGGAGCGCCGTATGGCCCGCGTGCGGCTTCCGCCTGCCCTGTGGACCCCGGAGACCCCCGCTCCCCCTCTCCGCCCCAGCAAGGGAAACCGACGCATGAACCCCATCTCCCCACGTGTCCTGCTGATCCGGGGCATGCTGGCCGGCCTGCTCGCCGGTGTGGCCGCCTTCCTCGTCGCGTACGTCCTCGGCGAGTCCAAGGTGGACGCGGCCATCGCCATCGAGGAAGCCGCCTCCGCCGGGCACGACCACGCCGAGGACGCCCCGGTCAGCCGGGCCCTGCAGGCCACGGCCGGCCTCGGCACCGGCACCCTCCTGTACGGCGTCGCGCTCGGCGGCATCGCCGCGCTCGTCTTCTGCTACGCCCTGGGCCGGCTCGGCCGCTTCGGCCCGCGGGCCACCGCCGCGCTGGTCTCCGGGGGCCTGTTCCTCACCGTGAACCTGGTCCCGTTCCTCAAGTACCCGGCCAACCCGCCGGCCGTGGGCGACCCCGACACCGTCGTCCGGCGGACCACGCTGTTCGTCCTGATGATCGCCCTGAGCCTGCTGCTCGCGGCGGGTGCCCTGATCCTGGGGCGGCGCCTGGCCCCCTCCCTGGGCAACTGGAACGCCTCGACCGTCGCCTCGCTGTCCTTCGTCGTGGCGGTGGGCATCGCCTACGCCCTGCTCCCCGGCATCAACGAGGTGCCGGCCGACTTCCCGGCCGTGCTGATCTGGCAGTTCCGCCTCGCCTCGCTGGGCATCCAGGCGGCGCTGTGGACGACTTTCGGCCTGGCCTTCGGATTTCTAGCCGAACGCGCTATTGCCCCGGCCGCCGCACCCCAGGAGGCTGTACAGCCGATGAGTTGAGCACGACACGCCTGTTGCGGGTGTGGAAGGTGGGAGCCGGGACATGCCGACCGCGATCTGGCATTGGCGGGGCTGGACCGGCGCCGCACCCTTCTGGCTGAACTCCTTACTCCTGCTCGTGGCCCCGTTCACGGCCGCGACCCTGCTCGCGCAGATCGGGGTCATCACCGCCCTGGCCGCCCTGGGCGGACTGGCCCGCCAGCTCTGGTTCGGGGACTACGGCCACCCCGCGATCCACCTCGCCGCCGCCCTCATGGGGGCGGCGGCGGTCGCGTTCGTGGTGATCTGAGCGTCTTGCCCGCCCCGGCCAGGGGCCCCGCGAACCCCCTGGCGACAATGGGAGTTCGAACGGAGCGGGGAGCTGGTGTGGCGTCAGGGCGGGACGTACCCGAGGAATATCTGACCGGGTACGCGGGGATCCTCGCGGACGTCCGGACCACCGGACGCCGCCCCGGCCCCGAGGCACTCGCCACCCGGCGGGCCCTGGGCGCGCGGGCCGCCGCCGCCGGGTACGGGCTGCGGAACCTCGTCGGCGCCCATCTCGCCGCCACCCGCGCCGCACTCGAAGGGCACGGCGCCCCGGACCTCGTGCTGGCGGCGGCGGAGCAGGCCGTGGACGCCTTCGCCGAGGGCTACGAGCGGGCCCGGCACCTGGTGGTGCGCCGCGAGGAGGCCGCCCGCCGGGAGTACGTCGACGACCTGCTGCTCGGCCGGGGAGACCCCTGCCGCCTCGCCGAACGGGCGTCGCGCTTCGGACCGGCCCCGGCGCCCGCGTACACGGTGGCCGTCGCGCGCGGCCCGCAGCCCTGCGAGGACGCGGGCCCGGCCGCCCGCCGCGTGGAGGCGGCCCTGACCGCGCGGTTCGGGGACGGCGCCGCCCTCCTCGCCACCAAGGACGGCCTGCTGGTCTGCGTGGCCCCGGGCGACCGGGACGAGGTGGCGGTCCACTTCGCGCGGCAGGCCTGCGCGGCGCTCCCGGGCGCGGGGCTCGTCGCGGTCGGGCGCCCGCGTCCGGGCACGGGCGGGATCGCGGCCTCGTACGAGGAGGCCCGCGACGCCCTCGACCTCGCGGACCGGCTCGGCTTCGAGGGACCCGTACTGCGCGCCGCCGACCTGCTGGTGTTCCCGCTGCTGACCCGGGACCGGGCCGCCCTGGCCGACCTGGTGCTGAGCGTGCTCGGGCCGCTGCGGGCCGGCCGGGGCGGGGCCGGGCCGCTGCTGGAGACCCTGACGGCGTACTTCGACTCCGGGTGCGTGGCAGCGGAGTCGGCCCGGCGGCTGCGCCTGAGCGTGCGGGCACTGACCTACCGGCTGGAGCGGATCCACCGGATGACCGGCCACGACCCCGGGGATCCCGTGCAGCGGTACACCCTGCAGACGGCGGCGATCGGGGCCCGGCTGCTGGACTGGCCCGCGCACCCTCTGCCGTCGGCCGCGGTTGCGGACCCGGACGCCGCGTCAGGGGCGTGAACGTGCCGCCCGGCAGGGCGCGCGGGGCGGGGGCCGTCGCACCGCCGGATCCGCCCTCACCCGTTCGGGCGCACGGCGTCGACCCACCGGGAGCGCGCCCGGCGCACCGCCCCCGAGCTGCGAAGACACCGGCGCACGGCCACGACACACCGATGACGAACCGTCATTTCCCGGCGTGCCCGTACGGTGCCGGGCGCCCGGGAGCGGTCCACTGCTCACAGGAACCGGCCGCCCGAGCCGGCCCGGGAGGAACGCCATGGCCCGCGCCCAGTGGATCGTCGCCGCACTGACGGTCACTCTGATCTGCACCGGAGTGGGCCTGTTGCGCGGCAGTCAGGGCGCGGAGCCCGCCACCACCGGCACCGCCGACGCGCTGCCCTCCCGGGCGCTGGGCCTGTCCGGACACCGACGACTCGTCCGCGGGCTCGAACACTCCGGGGCGCACGGTCCGGGCACCGGGCCCCGGGGCGTGTCCGCCGCACCGCTGCGCGCCTCGCGCCCGCTGCGGCTGCGCATCCCCAGCCTGGGGGTGGACCTCCCGCTGGCGCGGGGTCCGCAGAACGCCGAGGGCGTGGCCGGCTGGGACCCCGAAGGCCCGGTGCCCGGCAGCGCGGGCACCGCCGTGGTCAGCGGGGACGGGCTGCCGCTCGCCGGACTGCGGCGGGGGCGCACCATCGAGATCCCGCGCGCGGACCACCGTACGGCCGTGTTCACCGTCGAGCGGATCTCGCCCGGCGCGGTCAGCGGCTCCGCCGACCGGCCCGGGCGGGCCCGGCTGCGGCTGATCAGCGGGGAGACCACCGTCCTGGCGCGGCTGACCGGGCCGCTGCGCACCCGCTGAGCGCGGGGTCCCGGTGGGGCGGTGGCGGCTGTCAGCCGAGGGGGGTGTCTTCGTCCCCCGGTCGGGGGCTTCTCGGGCCCGGCGGGGGAGCCCCCCGGTGCGCCGGGGCATGGAGGGCGTCATGAGCGGTGCGCGGTACGCGCGGACGGTGCTGGCGCGGGCCCTGACGGTGGCCTGCGTCGCGCTGCTGTGCCTGTTCGGCGCCGGTCCGGCGGCGAGTACGGCCTCCGCCCTGGCCGCGGATTCCCGTTCGGCCTCCTCCGCCCCCGCCGAGCCCACCGAAGGACAGTCGGACGGAGCAGCGGACTGCGACGCCCGCGCGGCCGTACGGACGGCGGTGCGCACGGCGCCCACCGTCCGGCGGCTGCCGGGAATGTTTCACGTGAAACACGTGTGCGATGCGGCTCGGCGGCCGCACGCGGCCCGGGACGGGGAGGCCGCCGCACCGGCAGGATCCCTGCGGGCGGTACGGAGTGTGGTCCTGCGCTGCTGAGCGGGCCGAGCAGCAGCGTGTCCCCCCACACTCCCGAACCACCGTGAGGTTCCGCCATGCCCATCGACCCGTACGCCGCCCTGAACGCCATGCTCCGCGCCGAGGCCGCCCGCCACTCCCCGCCGGTCCGCCCGGCCCCGGAACGGCCCGCGCCCGCGCCGCGGCCGGCCGGCTCCGAGGCGGTGCTCGCGACCGCGACCGCGACCACGACCGCGGGCCGGGAGAAGGAGCAGGAAGCGGGAGCACGGCCGGACCCGGCCTCTCCCGCCGCCTAGCCACCCGCCGGGCGCTCCGCGCCGGTGGCCGCCTCGTGCCGGCGCCGCCGCGGGCCCCCCGCCCCAGGCGGCGCCCGGCCCCCCGTCAGTCCTCCCGCGTGTAGTAGCGGTAGAAGGCGGCGAGTCCGACGCCCGCGCCGACGGCGAGACCGACGGTGGTGGAGCGGAGCACGGAGGAGCCGGTGAGGCTGTGCAGGTAGCCCATGGCCACGCCCGCGAAGACGCCGTAGGCGGTGGCGTGCAGCTCCCGCATCAGGCGCGGACCGAACTCGTGGAGGGCGAACATGATGGCGGCGAACACCACGCCGCACAGGATCCCGTAGAAGACGTTGCCCACGGTCACCGGGCCCGTGGCGCGCTCGATCTGGGCCGCCCAGACCCCGTACACGAGGCCGAGCAGCAGCGCACGGATCAGGGCGTTCCTGCTGCTGTGGTCCACGTTCACCGATGTCGTGGGGCGATGCCTCCGGGACACGGTGGGTGCCGCATGTGCCATGGCGGGGCTCCTCTCTTCCATCATCCAGGGCACACCCGGCGTCCCGGGGCGGCAAGTGGATCACTCGTCCGGGTGGCCCGGTCCCGCCCCGCCGGACGCCCGTCGCACCGCCCGGACGCCCGCACCGCACGGGAACCGCCGCGGACCCGGCCGCCGCCGGCGCCGCCGGGTCCACCCGGACGCAGCAACAGGGGTGGCGCCGCCCGCCGCCCGGGGCATTCCCTGGTGGCGTGCGCACCTACCTGTCGGCGGCCCTCGTCGTGCTCGTGGCCCTCCTCGTGCCCGCGAGCGCGGTCGCCTACTGGGCCGACCGGGAGCTGGGGAACGCCGACCGCTACACCGCCGCCATGGCCCCGCTCGCCGAAGACCCGGCCGTCCGGGGCGTGGTCGTCACCCAGGCCACCCGCGCCCTCTCCGGGCAGATCGACGCGGGCCCCTTCCAGGGCGGCGTCGACGCCCTGATCGGCGAGGCCCTGCGCTCCTTCGCCGGGACCCCGGCCTACCGCACGGCCTGGGACGCCGCCAACCGCGCCGCGCACACCGCCTTCCTCGCCGCCCTCGACTCCGGCCGCGGGGACGCGGTCACCATCGACCTCGCGCCGGTGATCGCCCAGGTCAGAGGGGAACTGATCGCCGACGGCGTGCCCTTCGCCGACCGCATCCCGGAAACCCACCTGACCGTGAAGGTCATGGAGTACGACAACCTCGGCGCGCTCCGGAAGGGGTTCCGCATGCTCCAGATCGCCGGTGTCTGGCTCCCCCTGCTGACCCTGTGCCTGGCCGTCCTGGCCGTCGCGGTCGCCGTCCACCGCCGGCGCGCCGTCCTGGCCACCGGTCTCGGGCTGGCCGCGGGCGCCGTACTGCTGTGGACCGCGGTGGTCCTGTGCCGCCGCCTCACCCTCGACGACCTGCCCGCCGACGTCGACCGGGCCGCCGCCGGAGCGGTGTACGACGCGCTCACCGCGTTCCTGCGGACCACCGCCTGGGTGGTCCTCACCGTCGGGCTGGCGGCGGCCCTGGCCGCCTGGCTGGCCGGACGGCTGCGCCGCACCCCATAAGCTCGGTACGTACACACCCATACTCCGCAGAACTCCCCAGAAGAACCGATTCGCGAGTGGCGACACGGAAGCGGAATGACCACCGAACGACGCACCGAGCACATACCGTCCGGGCGGCTGCGGCCGAATCCGCTGGCACCCCCCGCCTGGCTGCTCGCCGGACTGCGGCCGAGCCGCGCGCCCGTCCCCTGGGCGGCGGCCGTCCGCGCCGGGATCGCGCTGGCCACCCCGCTCGCCGTCGGCTTCGCCCTGGACGAGCCCGAGTACGGCGCCCTCGTCTCCATGGGCGCCCTCTCCGGGGTCATCGGCGACACCGCCGACGCGTACCGGATGCGGATCCTGAACATCGCCGTCCCGCAGTTCTTCGGAGCCGTCGGAGTCGCCGCCGGCACCCTCGTCTACGGGCACGGCTGGCTCGCCGTCGGCGTCCTGACCCTGATCGCCCTCGTCTCCGGGATGATCTCCTCGATCGGCACCGTCGCCTCCGTGTCCGGACTGCTGCTCCTGCTCAACGCGGTCGTCGGGGCCGGCCTGCCGATGCCCGAACCCTGGTGGACCGCCCCGCTGCTGCTCAGCGCCGGCGGCCTGTTCGTGCTCGCCCTGAGCCTGCTGGGCTGGCCACTGCGCGGCCGGCTGCCCGAACGGACCGCCGTCGCGTCCGCCTACCGGGCCCTCGCCGACAGCCTGGAGGCCGCGGGCGGACCCGCGTACGAGGAACGCCGCCACCGGCTCACCCAGGCCCTGAACCACGCCTACGACCTCGTCCTGGGCCGCCGGGCCCGGGTGCACGGCCGCAGCCCCTCGCTGGTGCGGCTGCTCGCCCAGCTGAACGCGCTGATCCCGCTGGTCGAGGCCGCGCCCGCCGCCCACCTGCGCGGCCGGCCCCTGCCGCCCGTGATCCCGGCGGCCGTACGGGAACTGGCGCGGGCCGTCGAGGAGGGCCGCCCCGGCGCCCCCGTACCCGACCTGCCCGCACCGCGGAGCCCCTCCGAGCGGGCCCTCGACTCCGCGCTGACGTACGCCGCGGCCACCGTGCGATCCCCCGGACCGGACCCGTACGCCATCGACGACCGGCTCGGCCGGCCCGCCCCCCTGCGGGTCAGGGCCCGGCGGGCGGTGCGCGACACGATGCTGTCCGGGGCCTCCTGGCGGTACGGGCTGCGCCTCGCCCTGTGCATCGGGCTCGCGCAGTCCCTCGTCTCCCTGATCGAGGTGGAACGGTCCTACTGGGTCGCCCTGACCGTCACCTTCGTCCTCAAACCGGACTTCGGCTCCGTCTTCTCCCGCGCCGTGCTGCGCGCCCTGGGCACCGCCGGCGGGCTGGTCCTGTCGGCCGCCGTCCTCGCCGAGGTACCGCGCGGCTGGTGGGACGTACCGGTCATGGCGCTGCTGGCCATGCTGATCCCGGTGTTCTCCACCAAGGGGTACGCCTTCCAGACCGCGGCCATCACCCCCGTGATCCTGCTGCTCTCGGACCTCCTCAACCACCAGGGCTTCGACCTGATCCGGCCGCGCCTGATCGACAGCCTCATCGGCTGCGCCATCGCCCTCGTCGCCGGCTACCTCCTGTGGCCCGAGAGCTGGCACACCCGGATCGGGGACCGGCTCGCCGACGCCGTGGACGACGCGGCCGGCTACGTGGAGCGGGCCTTCGCCCCCTCCGCGGACGACGCCGCACTCCGGGCCGCCCGGCTGACCCGGCAGAAGGCCCGCCGCCGTATCTACCGGGACCTCTCCGACGTGCGCAGCGAGTTCCAGCGGGCCCTGACCGAACCCCCGCCCACCGGCCCGCGGGCCGCCGCGTGGTGGCCGCTGGTGGTGGCGGTGGAGCGGATCGTGGACGCGACGACCGCGGCCCGGGTCCGGGTCAACCACGGAGCCGCTCCCCCCGGCGCCGAGGAGGTGGCGGCCCTCAGGGACGAGCTGCACGGCCTGGCGCGGGGGGTGCGCAGCAGCGCGACCCTGAAGGAGGTCCGCGTCCGGCCCCTCCCGCCGGAGGCCCGGGACTCCGTCCTCGCCCCGGTCCACCAGGAGGTCGCGGCGGCCCGGGCGATCGCCCAGCCGGACCGTTGACCCGGCCGCCGGCGCCCGCGGCGGCCGGACGCCGCCCGTCGGGTGCCGGGGTCCCCCGAACGGCGCACGGGCCGGGCCGGGCCGACCGCGGCGGGGCAGCAYCGGAGCRTGCACCGGGTCCCGGCCGTGATGGTCCTCGCCGCCGTTCTGGCGGGCGGGGCGGGGTGCGCCGACGTGGAGGGGCTCAAGAGCGGGGGCGACCTCGGCACCGCGCACGCCCCCAAGGCCCTGTGGAAGGACATCCACCCCGACCCGGCCCCCACGGGACAGCAGCCGGGCGCGGCCGCCACGGTGCCGGGACTCCCCAGGGCGCCGGCGCGGACGATGCGCGGGGTCGACGCGCTGGCCGTCGTACGGGCCGACATCACCTCCGCCGCCGCCGAGGACGGCGGGACGGGCCGCCTCGTCGACCCGCGCGCGGTACAGCGGCTCGCGCTCTGCACGCGGACCGCGGACGGCGGGCCCGACTGCCCGGTGCGCCCCGGCGTCCTGCACGACCTGACGGGTGACGGCCGCGAGGAGCTGATCACGGCCCTGGACGTGGACGGCCGGCTCAGCGAACTGCGCGTCTACACCGTCCGGGACGACGGCCGGATCGCCCGGATCCTGGCCCGGCGCGGGGTACTGGAGGGCGTCGAGGTGGCCGCCGGGCACCTGGCCGTCCGCGAACCGACCTCGAACCCGCAGTACACCTCGGTCTCCGACTACGTCTGGGACGACACGACGCACAGCATGAGCCTGTCGCAGCTCACCCTCGACGAGTGCGCGGCCCTCACGGACGTCCCGCTGCCCGGGACCCGGTCGCGATGCGCGCGCTGAGCAGCCTGCGCTGGAAGATCGCCCTCACCACCACCACGGTGTGCTGCCTGGTCGCCGCCGCGCTGGGGATCCTGGTGCACAACGTGGTCGCCCGGCAGGTCGTCGGCGAGGTCCGCAAGGAGGCGGCCCGGGACCTCGACCACGCCCTCGGCCACTACGAGTACGGGACGGCGCACGGCGACGTGAACGCCGCCCTGGACCCTCCCGGCCTGCCCGCCCCGCTGCGCGCGCTCGTCGCGCGCGGCCGGACCGGCAGCATGGTCGGCACCCACGGGGGCGAACCCGTCATGTGGGCGGCCGGACCCGCCGACCGCGCGGCCCTCGCGGTCTGGATCCCGTACGGGAACACGCGCGCGCGGCTGCGGGACATCGATGCCGCGATCCTGGCCTCCGCGGCGCTCGCGGCCGGGGTCGTGGCACTGGCCGGCCTCTTCCTCGCCGACCGGATCAGCAGACGGCTCGCCACCACGGCCGCCGTGGCCCGCCGGATCAGCTCCGGGGACCTGGACGCCCGGGTGGACTTCCCGGCCGACGCGGGCCGGGACACCGGCGCGGACGCCGCCCCGGACGCGGACCCGGACGGACGGCGGCCGCGCCGCTACCGCGACGAGGTACGGGACGTCGCGCACGCCCTGGACACCATGGCGGCCTCGCTCCAGGAACGGCTGGAGGCGGAGAAGCGGTTCACGGCGGACGTGGCGCACGAGCTGCGCACCCCGCTGACGGGATCGCTGGCGGCGGCCGGGCTGCTGCCCGAAGGCCGCCCGAAGGAGATGATCAACGACCGGCTCAAGGCCCTGCACCTGCTCACCGAGGACCTGTTGGAGATCTCCCGGCTCGATTCGGGCGTGGAGCGGGCCGACCTGTCCCAGGTGGAGCTGGGCCGGGCCGTGGAGCGGGCCGTCGCCGGGTCCCGGCTGCCCGCCGAGGTCCGGGTGGTCCGCGACGCGGTGGTGCTCACCGACCGGCGGCGCCTGGACCGGATCCTGGCCAACCTGCTGGTCAACGCCCACAAGCACGGCCGGCCGCCGGTCGAGGTGACGGTGGAGGGACCGGTCGTGGCGATCCGCGACCACGGTCCGGGCTACCCGGCCGAACTGATCGCGCAGGGCCCCAAGCGCTTCCGCACCGGGGATCCGGGGCGCGGCCGGGGCCACGGCCTGGGCCTGACCATCGTGGTGGGCCAGGCCGCGGTCCTGGAGATCGTCCTGGGGTTCGCCAACGCCCCGGACGGGGGCGCGCTGACGACCCTGCGCCTGCCGGTGGGGCAGCTGCCGGAGGCCGGTTGACCGCGGCCCGGTCAACCGGCCTCGCCCACCGGGCGGATCAGACACCGATGGAGCCGGAGCAGGCTCAGGAAGTCGTTGTTGTAACCGAATTGACCGGCCTGGGCGGCTGCGGTCCGCTTGTCCGGATTGAACCCCGGGGCGCCCTCGACGATCGGGTCGCTCAGCGGATGACCACGTTCTGGTCGTGGCCCTCGGGGACGGTCACCCGCTCGTCGGTGCTCGGCGCGACGGCCGTCGCCGCGGAGCGCAGCATCGAGCGGCGGGAGTGGGCACGGGCGGTGGCGTCGCCGACGTACTCGTCGCCACTGGCGTGGGGCACCTCGCGGAAGCAGGCGTCGCCGCAGCGGTAGCGGCAAGTGAGAGCGGAACGACCGCTGCCGTGCGGATTGCCGATGAGCGGCAGGAGCTTGCGCACGAKGTGCCCTCCGGGGGTGCACGGCGCCGACGACGCGTCGGGACGCATCAGCGGCGACGCTAGGCGCGGGTTGCGCCGATGCGGCGGCGCAGGAGTGAACGCTGAATGAACCCGGCACGGCGGAGGGGCAGTTCGGGCGGAGGCCGCTGTTCCCTGGTTGGCTGGGCGCCACGAAAGGCGCCCCTGCCGAAGTTCCAGCCAGGGGGCCGATAACCTTACGTGTCCACTCTGGGCAGGGATCAACCGCGCAGCACGGACAAATGACGCACGCACTCATGCGAAAGGCCTGGCCCATGGGTATTCGGAGCTTGTTGCGCAAGGTGTTCGGACGGTCGGCCGAGCCGGTTCCGGAGACGTCGGATTCGTCTGCCTCGGCGGCGGTACCCAACCAGGCGGAACGCAACCCCCTGGACGCGGCCGCCGAACTGGTGGCGGCCTCCTTCGACAACCCCACCGTCCCGCCGCAGTCCGCACCGCGCGACCGCGAGCCGGGCACGTTGCTGACCGCCCCGGCGCAGACGACGGACCCCACGGTCCCGGAGGCCCGGCGCCCTTCGCCTCCGGCGCTTCCCGAAACCCCCTCCCCGGCCCCCGCCCCTCCGGCGGAGCCGGCCCCGGCCGAGGCCGCCGCCGGTACGGGCACCCCCGCACCGGAGGCCGCCGCCACCGAGCCGGAGGCCACCCCGGCGGAAGCCGCCCCTGCCGAGCCGGAGGCGGTCACCGCCGAGGCCACGGAGCCCGAGGCCGCCGAGCCGGAGGCCACCACCGCCCCGGCACAGCCGGAGCCCGAGGCCACCGAAGCGGAAGCCACCACGGCCGAGCCCGCCGCCGCTGAGGCCACGGAGCCCGAGGCCGAAGCGGTGGCCGCGCAGGCCGAGCCCGAGGCCGTCACCCCCGACGCCGAGGCCGGGGCCGTCACCGCCGAGGCCCCGGAGCCCGAGGCCGCCCCTGCCGAGCACGCCGAGGCCATCGCCGCGGCGCAGCCGGAGCCCGAGGCCACCGAGGCGGAAGCCGCCACGGCCCAGCCCGAGCCGGCCGCCACCGCTGAGGCGCTGCCCGAGGCCGAAGCCGAAGCTCCCGAGCCGGAGGCCGTCACCGCCGAGACCGAGGCCGTCACCGCCGAGGCCGCGGAGCCCGAGGCCGAAGCGGTGGCCGCGCAGGCCGAGCCGGAAGCCGTCGCCGCCGAGACCCCCGCCCCGGAGCCCGAGGCGGAGGCCGTTGCCGCCGCCGTCGCGGAGACCGAGGCCACCGAGCCCGAGGCTGAGCCGCAGGAGCCCGCCGCCCCGGAGCCCGAGGTCCAGCCGGAGCCCGTCGCCGCGCAGGCGGAGGCCGAGCCCGAGCCCGAGACCGACGAACCGGAGGCGGAGGCGGAGCCGCAGGGGCCCGCCATCGCCGCGGCAGCCGTACGGCGGCGGGCGCCCGAGGTGGCGGCCGCGTACAAGGCCGCCGGCCAGGCGCTGCGCACGAAGGGCAGGACCGGAGCCCGCGCCAAGGTCTACCTGGTCCTCGACCGCTCCGGTTCCATGCGCGGCTTCTACAAGGACGGCAGCGCCCAGCACCTCGCCGACCACGCCCTGGCCCTGGCCGCGCACCTCGACGAGGAGGCCACCGTCCACACGGTGTTCTTCTCCACCGAGCTGGACGGCACCGCCGAGCTGACCCTCGACGCCCACGACGCGGCCTGGGTCGAGGCCCGCCACGCCGAACTCGGGCGGATGGGCCGCACCAGCTACCACGTGGCCGTGGAAGCCGTCCTGGAGCGCTACCGGAAGGACGGCGGCACCGGCCCGGCCCTGGTCGTCTTCCAGACGGACGGCGCGCCGGACAGCCGTCAGCCCGCCCGGCAGGCGATCGTCGACGCCGCCGCCACCGCCCCCGAGGTCCACTGGCAGTTCGTCGCGTTCGGCGACCACGACAACAAGGCCTTCGACTTCCTGCGCAAGCTGGACGCCGACAACGCCGGCTTCTTCCACGCCGGCCCGGCCCCCGCCGAGCTCGCCCCGGCCGCCCTCCTCAAGGGCCTGCTCCAGCAGTTCTGATCACCGCGGTACACGTACAACGTAGGCGGGCGAAAAAGGCGGCGCCCCCTCCCGGTCCGGGAGGGGGCGCCGCCTTCGTACGAGCGGGCCCGAGGGCCCACGGGCCTCAGCCGCGCGGCGAACCGGCGTCCGGGGCGACCGCGTCGGAGACGGGGCGCTCCGAGGCCGCGGCCTTGGTCTCGACCGGCTTGCGCAGCGCGATGTTCAGCTCGCGCAGGCGGGCCTCCTCCAGCACCGTCGGCGCGCCCATCATCAGGTCCTGGGCGTTGCCGTTCAGCGGGAAGGCGATGGTCTCGCGGATGTTCGGCTCGTCGGCCAGCAGCATCACGATGCGGTCCACGCCCGGGGCGATGCCACCGTGCGGCGGGGCGCCGAGGCGGAACGCGCGCAGCATGCCGGCGAACTCGCGCTCGACGGTCTCGGCCTCGTAACCGGCGATCTCGAAGGCCTTCAGCATGACCTCGGGCTCGTGGTTGCGGATGGCGCCCGACGACAGCTCGATGCCGTTGCAGACGATGTCGTACTGCCAGGCCAGGATGTCGAGCGGGTCCTTCTCCTCCAGGTCCTTCATGCCGCCCTGCGGCATGGAGAACGGGTTGTGGGAGAAGTCGATCTTGCCGGTCTCCTCGTCCTTCTCGTACATCGGGAAGTCGACGATCCAGCAGAAGCGGAAGACGTTCTCCTCGAACTGGCCCGCGCGCTTGGCCGCCTCGACGCGGACGCCGGACATGATCTTGGAGACCTCGTCGAACTCGCCCGCGCCGAAGAACACCGCGTGCCCGGCCGCCAGGCCCAGACGCTCGGTGAGGACCTTGACGTTCTCCTCGGTGAGGAACTTGGCGATCGGGCCGGTCAGCGCGCCGTCCTCGCCCACGCGGACCCAGGCCAGGCCCTTGGCGCCCAGCGAGATCGCGTACTCGCCGAGGCCGTCGAAGAACTTGCGCGGCTGCGCGGCGGTGTCCGGGACGGCCAGCGCGCGCACGTGCTTGCCGGCGAACGCCTTGAACTCCGAGCCCTCGAAGACGTCGGTGATGTCGACGAGCTCCAGCTTGGCGCGCAGGTCGGGCTTGTCGTTGCCGTACTTCAGCATCGACTCGCGGAACGGGATCCGCGGGAACGGCGAGGTGACCTCGCGGCCCTTGCCGAACTCCGTGAAGATCTCCGTCATCAGGCGCTCGATCGGCTGGAAGACGTCCTCCTGCTCGACGAACGACATCTCGACGTCGAGCTGGTAGAACTCGCCCGGCGAACGGTCGGCGCGGGCGTCCTCGTCGCGGAAGCAGGGCGCGATCTGGAAGTACCGGTCGAAGCCGGAGATCATCAGCAGCTGCTTGAACTGCTGCGGCGCCTGCGGCAGCGCGTAGAACTTGCCCGGGTTCAGACGGGACGGGACGACGAAGTCACGGGCGCCCTCGGGGGAGGTCGCGGTGAGGATCGGGGTCGCCATCTCGTTGAAGCCGAGGGCCACCATCTTCGAGCGGATCGACGCGATGACGGCCGAGCGCAGCATGATGTTGCGGTGCATGCGCTCGCGACGCAGGTCGAGGAAGCGGTACTCCAGGCGCCGCTCCTCGTTCACCCCGTCGTCGGTGTTGATCGTGAAGGGCAGCGGGGCGGCGGCGCCGAGCACCTCGACCTCGACGGCCTCGATCTCGATCTCGCCGGTCGGCAGCTCGGGGTTGACGTTGTCGGCGCCACGGGAGACGACCTTGCCGTCGACCCGCACGACCGTCTCCTTGGACAGCTTGTCCAGGACGGCGGCGGCCGCGGTGCCGGGGCGGGCCACGAGCTGCGTGATGCCGTAGTGGTCACGCAGATCGATGAAGAGGATGCCGCCCAGGTCTCGACGATTGTGCAGCCAGCCGCTCAGCCGGACGTCGGAGGCGACGTCGGAGGCACGGAGCTCGCCGCACGTGTGGGACCTGTACCGATGCATCAGTCATCCAGTTCTACGCGATACCAGGGTGGATTCAACCGTCCCAAGGTTACCGTCCGGGCGGGGCGTCGCGCGGGCGCGCCCGTACAGGCGCCCGTACAGGGGGATGAACAGGCAGCCCGACCGGATGACCTGTAAAGATGACCAGGTGCGCACCGAGGACGTCCTGGCCGCCATCGCGACCGGTCTGTGGCGATGGGACAACGCCTCCGGGACGGTCACCCTCGACGGCGAGGCCGCCCGGCTGCTCGGGCTGCCCGCGGAGCCCGTCGTCCTGCCGGAGGCCGCCGCCCGCTCCCGCTTCCACCCGGTGGACTGGAACGAGATCAACGGCATCGTGAACCTCGCCGTCGCCGAGGGCACCCTCGCCGAGGCCCGGCTGCGGATCATGGACGAGGACGGGCGCGTGCTGCGCACCGTGCGCAGCCGCTCCAAGCCCGTGCAGAACCTGACGGCCGAGGGCCGCGTCGACTACGAGCTGATCGGCACCATCCAGGAGATCGCCGAACCGCAGCCCGGCACCACCGCGGCGCACACCCCGATCACCGGCGACTGGCGGCGCTCCCGCGAGGCCTTCCTGCTGGACGCCGGCCGGGCACTGGCCGAGGCCCGCTCCACCGCGGAGGTGCTGCGGGTCGCGGCCTCGCTGTCCATGCCGGGCTTCAACCCGGACGGGCTGGCCGTCTTCGGAGTGGCGGGCGACCGGCTGTCCGTCATCGGGCACCACGGGCACGGCCCCGGGGACGAGAGCCCCTTCACCGACATGCCGCTGGACACCGACTACCCGGCCGCGGAGGTCGTCCGGGGCGGCCGGGCGATCTACCTGCCCAGCCCTGAGGACTACCTGCGGCGCTTCCCGGTCACCTGGCCGCTCGCCCAGCGCTTCGGGCGCGCCTCCTGGGCCTTCCTGCCGCTGATCGTGGCCGGACGGACCATGGGGGCCTGGATGGCCGCCTTCAAGCACCCGGTGTCCTTCTCGCCCGACGAGCGGTCCGTGCTGACGACGGTGGCCCGGATGCTGGCCCAGGCCCTCCAGCGGGCCGGAGTGGCCGAATCCGAGCGGGAACTCACCACCGGGCTCCAACGGTCGATGATGCCGCAGCTGGGGCCCGAGATCCCCGGCATGACCCTCGCGGCCCGCTACGTCCCCACCGGGGGCGGTCTCCAGGTCGGTGGCGACTGGTACGACGTGATCCCGCTGCCCTCGGGACGGTTCGCGCTGGTCATCGGCGACGTCCAGGGGCACGACGTACGGGCGGCCGGCCTGATGGGCCAGCTGCGGATCGCCGTGCGGGCCTACGCCTCCGAGGGCCACCGCCCCGACGCCGTGCTCTCGCGGGCCTCCCGCTTCCTGTCCGGGCTCTGCTCCTCCCAGGAGTCGGATCCGGCCGAGGGGCCCGACTACCAGAGCCCGCGCTTCGCGACCTGCCTCTACGCGGAGTGCGACCCGGAGACGGGCCTGCTGGAGGTGGCCCGCGCCGGACACCCCGACCCGGCGATCCGGATGGCGGACGGCACCGTCCTGATGCGGCCCACCGCGGGCGGCCTGCCGCTCGGCATCATCCCGGACACCGACTACCCCACCACCCGGTTCACCCTGGAACCCGGCGAGACGATGATGCTCTGCACCGACGGGCTCATCGAGACCGGCGGCCACGACCTGGACACCGGCTGGGCGCGGCTGCGGGCCATCCTGGAGTCCGGGACGCACGACACGGAGGGCCTGGAGCCCCGGCACCTCGAAAGACTGGCCGACCTGCTGGTGCAGGCCGTGCACGGGCCTTCCTCGCACCACACCACCGGGCCGCTGGCCGACCGCCGCGAGGACGACATAGCGGTGGTGCTGCTGTGCCGCGAGAGCCCGGACTGCGGCTGCGGAACCCCGCTGTCGCACCCGGCACGGCCCGCCCGGCGCACGGTGCTGACCGTGGCGCAGGCGGAGCCGGAGCGGATCGCGGGGGCCCGGCGCCAGGTCCGGGAGCTGCTGCACGACTGGACGGACACCGAGCAGGTCGACGCGGCCGAGCTGATGGTCTCCGAGATGGTGACCAACGTGCTGGTGCACACCGACGGCGACGCGCTGCTGGTCGCGGAGGCGGTGGGCGAGCTGGGCGCGCGCCGGCTGCGCGTGGAGGTGGCGGACGCGAGCGACGAGCTGCCGCACATGCGCCACCCCGGGGAGATGGCGTCCAGCGGGCGCGGCGTGCTGCTGATGGAGATGCTCGCCGACACCTGGGGCGTCGACCCGCGCGGCGCGGGCAAGTCGATCTGGTTCGAGCTGTACGAACGCTCCAAACCGGACGAGGAACAGGACCCGGGCCCGGAAGAGGACCCGGGCCCGCAACGGGACCCGGTAGCGGACCGGTAACTCCCCCGGAGGTCCCCCCGAAAGGCGGACGCGGCGATGGCGACCCCCCTGCTCCCCGGCCCGGTGCGACGGTTCGCCGCCTGGTGCGCCGTGGTCCTGCTCGCCGTCGGCGTCCTCGCCGTCGCCATCTGGCTGTGCGTCGTCCTCAAGACCGTCGTCACGCCCGTACTGCTGGCCGTGCTCGGGACCGCCCTGCTCGGGCCGCTGCACCGTCGGCTGGTCCGGATGGGGGTGCACCGCTCGCTCGCCGCGGCCCTCACCTGCCTCGCCGTCGTCGCGGTCGTCGGCGGAGCCGCGTACGTCGTCGTCCTCGCGCTCGTCGAGACCGGCGACCAGATCGTCGACGCCCTCCGGCGGGCCGGGCAGGCCCTCGCCGAACACTTCGGGGCCGTCGGCACCTCGGTGGAGGACCTCGCCAAGAACTCCGAGGGCCTGCTCGCGAAGTTCGGCGGGACCGCCGCCTCCGGGCTGCTCGCCGGGCTCAGCGCGGTCGGCACGACGATCGCGATGGCGGTCCTGGCGCTGGTGCTGATCTTCTTCTTCCTGCGGGACTCCGACCGGGCGGCGCACACGCTGCGCGCCCTCGTCCCGACCCGGTCGGGCGACCTGATGGAGGCCATGGGACGGCGCGCCTTCGAGGCGGTCGAGGGCTTCATGCGCGGGACCACCCTGGTGGCCCTCGTCGACGCCGTGCTGATCGGCGCGGGGCTGCTGGTGTTCGGGGTGCCGGGCGCGGTGGGTCTGGCGGCGCTGGTGTTCGTCACCGCTTACGTCCCCTACCTCGGCGCCTTCCTCTCCGGCGCCGTGGCGGTCCTCGTGGCCCTCGCCGACCGGGGCTGGGTCATCGCCCTGTGGGTCCTGGGCGTCGTGCTGGCGGTCCAGATGATCGAGGGGTACGTGCTCCAGCCCCTGGTCCAGAGCCGGACCGTGCAGATGCACCCGGCGCTGGTGATGCTCGCGATCACGGCCGGGGCGAGCGTCGCCGGCATCCTCGGCATGCTGCTCGCCGTACCGCTGACGGCGGCCGCGTTCGGAGTGGTCTCGGAACTGCGCGGCCGCTTCGCGGAGCGGGACCCCGAGGTCCCGCTCCCCTGATCTCCGTGGGCTACTTCGTGCGCTCCGTGGTCGGGATCCGGCCGAGCCGGCCCGCCTGGAAGTCGTCGAAGGCCTGCTGGAGCTCGTGCCGGCTGTTCATCACGAACGGCCCGTAGTGCGCCATCGGCTCCCGGATGGGCCGCCCGCCGAGCAGGACGACCTCCAGGGCCGGGGCGTTGGAGTCCTGGGACCCGTCCGCCCGCAGGGTGAGCGAGCCGCCCTCGCCGAAGACGGCCGTCTGCCCGGTGTGCAGGGGCCTGCGCTCCTCGCCGGCCGACCCTCGCCCGGCCAGGACGTAGGCGAGGGCGTTGAAGTCCTCGCGCCACGGCAGGGTGATCTCCGCGCCCGGGGTGACGGTCGCGTGGATCATCGTGATCGGGGTGTGGGTGATGCCCGGCCCCTCGTGCCCGTCCAGCTCACCGGCGATCACGCGGAGCAGCGCGCCGCCGTCCGGGGTGGTCAGCAGCTGCACCTGGCCGCCGCCGATGTCCTGGTAGCGCGGGGGCATCATCTTGTCGGAGGCCGGGAGGTTCACCCACAGCTGGAGGCCGTGGAAGAGACCGCCGCTGACGACCAGCGACTCCGGCGGGGCCTCGATGTGCAGGAGGCCCGAACCGGCGGTCATCCACTGGGTGTCGCCGCCGTTGATGACGCCGCCGCCGCCGTTGCTGTCCTGGTGGACGAAGGTTCCGTCGATCAGGTAGGTGACGGTCTCGAAGCCGCGGTGGGGGTGCCAAGGGGTCCCCTTGGGCTCGCCCGGCGCGTACTCCACCTCGCCCATCTGGTCCATCATGATGAACGGGTCGAGGTGGCGGTAGTCGATCCCGGCGAACGCGCGGCGCACCGGGAAGCCCTCGCCCTCGAAGCCGCCCGGGGCCGTGGACACGGCCAGCACCTTGCGCGGCGCGGCCGTCTGCGGCGCGGCCACGCGCGGGAGGGTCAACGGGTTCTCAACAGTCACTGCGGGCATGGTCAGGACCTCCTTCTGTTCCGACTTTAGTTGAAAGTCGAACTTTCTGCCACACCGCACAGAACAGCGCGCCCGCCCGGGTCATTCCCGGACGGGCGCGCGGTGGGGCGAAGAGCCCCCTGATCAGGAAAATCCCGCCAAATGTCCTACACATGACAACCCAGGGGCCCGCCGTCGAGTCTTCCCGGACATGGAGACCCGTCCGACGACCGAACCCGAACCCGCCCCCGGAGCGGAGGCCGATCCCCGGCGGCGCGTGCCCGCCCCCCTGGCCGCCCTCGGCCGGGCCGCCGGCATCGCCGCCCTGGTCACGGCCATCGGCTACGCCACCCACCGCTGGGCCTCGACCGGCATGCCGCTGACACCGCTGCCCGGGTCCCCGTGGCCGTACCTCACCGCCTGGGCGGTCCTGACGTTCCTGGCCGGCCTGCTGCTCCAGTGGGCCACCGCGAGGGTCGAATACGACGGCCGCTGGCAGCTCGTCGTCCTCCCGGTCTACGCGGGCATCCGCATCACCCTGGCCCACCACCCGGACCCGGCCCTGCTGTACGCGTACGGGGCGGCGGCCCTGGCGGCGGGCACGGCGGCCACGGCCCTGTGGCGGCGCAGGCTGCGGCGGGCCGGCGCCTAGCCGCCTGCGCAGCAATGGCGTCTAGGGGGTGTCTGACGGATGTCCGTGGGGAAGGAGCGGCGCCCGGTGCGTGCTCTCGGCGTGCCGACCGGAAGCCCGCGTACTGGACGTACTTGAGCTTTCGGTCGGTGCGGCGAGAGTGCGTGCCGGGCGTCGCGACGCCGCGGAGACGAAGTACTTGGACTCCTTGCCGGCGTACCGGCGGAGCTCCTTGAGCGTGGTGAACATCGGGATGACGGGCTGCTGCGTGTTGTGCAGCGCCAGGAACCCCGGGGTGTCGCCGCGCGGGCAGTAGACCTTCGAGGTGGCGAAGATCTGCTGGAAGTCCTCGGCGGACAGCGAACCGGTGGTGAAGGCCCGCACGGCGTCCGCGAGCGAGGGCGGGGACGGCTCGGGGTACAGCGGCGGCGCCTGCTGCGCGTACCCCTGCGGGGGCTGCTGCGCGTAGCCCTGCTGGGCACCCGGGTTCTGGTCGTAGCCGTACATGGGCCGAAGCCTATCGAGGCCGCGGGCCTTCCGGGGCGGGACCGCCCTTCAGGGCGGCGACGAAGGGCCCCCAGGCCGCCGCCGTGACGATGACGACGTCCCCGCCGGGCCTTTTGGAGTCCCGGACCGGCACGATCCCTGCGTACCCGTCGGCCACCTCGACGCAGGTCCCACCATCACTGTTGGTATAGCTACTCGTGCGCCAGGCTGCGGCGCTCAAGTCCATCCGCGCGATTGCCATTTCGGTAGTCCTCTGCTGCCGCCTCCATCATGGCGAGGGACGCCTTCGGCGGTAGCGCGACGGCCCTGAGCAGATCGTACGACCTCCGGTACTTCATCACGAGCGCCGGATCGTCGATGGTCACACCGCTGTGCAGCGACTCCGTGTAGACCAACGGCGGAGCGTCCGCGAAGGTCATCACGATGGTGGTTCCGGCCGACATGAAAGGGTGCGCACCAGCGTTCCACGGAATGACCTGTGGAACGATCCGATTCCTCCGCACCAAAGCGACGATGCGGTCGAGTTGATCTGCCATCTGGACCGGTGAAACGACTGGCAGCCGCAGTAGCGACTCGTGCAGAACGACCCAGTACTCCGGCCGCCCGTGGGACTCCTCGAACAGACACGCCCGCGCCAGCCGGGCCCGGATCTTCACGTCCGTCTCCTCCACAGGCTCAAGAGGACGTTCGGCCCGCGCCAGAGCGCGCGCGTACTCAGCCGTCTGCAACAAGCCCGGAAACGCTGCCGGACACCACTCCTCGATCGTCTGGGCGACCTTCTCCGCGTCCAGGACTTTCTCGGCGTAATTTGCGTGGCCCGTGTTGCGGGCCTTGCGCGCGTCCTCGCAGCACCGCTCGAAGAATCCGTCCGTGCCCAGCACACGGTCCACGTGCCGAGCAAGGTCCAACGGCATTCGACGCTGGGCCCGTTCGATCTCGCTGAGGTAGCTCACTCCGTAGAAACTGCCCTCAACGGTCTCCTCCAGCGTGAGGCCGAGCCGCTCCCGCTTCCAGCGGAGCTCCTTGCCGTAGAAGGCCGGAACGCTCGCCGAGCCGTCGATCTCCTTGCGTCGGGCCACCATCGCCTGCCTTCCACACTTCGCCCCGTGGAGCCGAAACCCTTCCCACGGTACGCGGCGCCGCGTCAGCCTGTGAGGGCTTCGTCACACTCCGCACAGGAACGGAAGTCCCCCCATGAGCGACCCCGACGGCGACCGCGTCGCGATCACCGCCCTCACCGAACTCCGCGCCGCGCTGGCCTCGCACGGGATCACGCTGCCCTCACTCGACCTCCACCTGCCCTCGTACGCGGCGAGCCACCGCGGCCCGCCGCTGATCAGCCTCGGCAACTGCAACGCCGCCACCGCTCAGCGGCTCGCGGACGCGCTGGCCGCGCGGTGAGCCTCACCGTCCGGCTGCTCGCCGTCCCCCARGCGGCCCCCCTGCTGCGCCGTGCCGTCCGCGAGCACCTCGGGGACGGGGCCTGTCCCGACGCCGAGCTCTGCGTCAGCGAGCTGCTGGCCAACGTGATCACCCACCTCGGCGAGGGCACCCCCGTCACCCTGCGCGTCACCGGAAGCGGCAGCGGAAGGGCAGCCCGTACGCGGGTCGAGCTCACCGACCCCGATCCGGACGGCCACCCCGTGCGGCGGCACGCGACCGGCACCGACGAGTCCGGCCGGGGCCTGGCCCTGCTGGCCGCCGTGTCGCTGCGGTGGGGGGTGCGCCGGGAGGCGGTCGGCAAGACCGTCTGGGCCGAACTCCCCCGCCCCTAGCGGGCTTCGTACCGGTCCTGCGCGTCGAGCACGGCGTCCGCGTACTCCGCGGCCCAGGTGCCCATCGCCCGCATCGGGGTCAGCAGCGCCGTGCCGGCCTCCGTCAGGGCGTAGTCCACGCGCGGCGGGGCCTCGGCGTACGCGCGGCGCTCGACCAGGCCGTTGTACTCCAGCCTCCGCAGCGCCTCGTTCAGCACCTTCGGGCTGATCCCGCCGATCCGCGCCACCAGCGCGCGCGGCCGCATCGGGCCGGTCGCGCCGAGGGTGAAGACCACGACGCTGTCCCAGCGCTTGGCCAGCACCTCGAAGGCGACCCGCGCCCGGCAGTCCGCCGTGTACGCGAGGTCGGGCAGGCCGGCGGCCGGGTCGGTCGGTTCGGTCGGCTTCTCCATCCCGCCATCCTGCCCCCGCCGATGGACACCGGGCGGTGTGCGTCGGGCTCCATAGCGTCGGCCACCCGAGAAAGAGAGAGGTGGACCATGCGGATCGGTGTCATGGGTACGGGAGCGATGGCGGCGGCCCTGGGCGGCGCCTGGGCGCGGGCCGGGCACGAGGTGTTCGTGGGCGGCCGGGACACGGCGGCCGCCGCGGCCCTCGCCGGGCGGATCGGGGCGGCCGGGCACGGGACGGTGGCCGCGGCGGCGGCGTACGGGGAGGTGGCGCTGCTCGCCGTACCGGCCGGGCGGGCCCCGGAGCTGGCCCGGGAGCACGCGGCGGCGCTGGCGGGGCGGACGGTCGTGGACTGCACGAACCCGCTGGAGCCGGGTCCGGCCGGGGTGATGCTGGCCACCGCCCCCGGCGCGAGCGTGGCCGCGCTGATCGGGGCCGCGGCGCCCGGCGCGCACGTGGTGAAGGCCTTCAACCTGGCCCACTCCAGCGCGTGGGAGCAGCCTCCGGGCGCCTTCGGCGGGGAGCGGCCGGCGGTGCCGTTCTGCGCGGACGACCCGGTGGCGGCGGGGCGGGTCGAGGAGCTGATCACGGGGATGGGGTGGAGCCCGATGCCGGCGGGCGGGCTGGACCGGGCGGCGTACGTGGAGGCCACGGCCGCCTTCGTGATCGGCGTCTGGTGGGCGGGCGGATCGCCCCGCCTGGCCTTCCCGGAGGTCCCGGGGGCCGCGGCCTGACACGCCGGGGCCGGGCCGCCGGGGTTCCGGCGGCCCTCCAGCGGTTCCGGCTTGATGCTGGTCACAGTCGACGGCGCAGGGGTTGCTTCTTATTACCGGTGGGTAGCATCATGACGTTACCGATTGGTATGTACGAGGAACCTGTCTCCCCGAGCCTTAACGGAGCCGTCGCCATGGGGCACTACAAGTCGAATCTCCGCGACATCGAGTTCAACCTCTTCGAGGTGCTCGGCCGCGACAACGTGTACGGCACCGGCCCGTTCGGTGAGATGGACACCGAGACCGCCAGGACCATCCTCAGCGAGATGACCAAGCTCTCCGAGAACGAGCTGGCCGCCTCCTTCGAGGACGCCGACCGCACCCCGCCGGTCTTCGACCCGGCCACCAACACCGCGCCCGTCCCGGCGTCGTTCAAGAAGAGCTACAAGGCCTTCATGGACTCCGAGTACTGGCGCCTGGGCCTGCCCGAGGAGATCGGCGGCACCACCTCGCCCCGCTCCCTCATCTGGGCGTTCGCCGAGACGATCCTGGGCGCGAACCCGGCCGTGTGGATGTACTCCTCCGGCCCGGCGTTCGCCGGCATCCTCTTCGAAGAGGGCAACGAGGCGCAGAAGAAGGTCGCCGAGATCGCCGTCGAGAAGCGCTGGGGCTCCACCATGGTCCTCACCGAGCCGGACGCCGGCTCGGACGTCGGCGCCGGCCGCACCAAGGCGGTCCAGCAGGCCGACGGCTCCTGGCACATCGAGGGCGTCAAGCGCTTCATCACGTCCGGTGAGCACGACATGGAGGAGAACATCCTCCACTACGTCCTCGCCCGCCCCGAGGGCCACGGCCCGGGCACCAAGGGCCTGTCCCTCTTCCTCGTCCCGAAGTTCCACTTCGACTGGGAGACCGGCGAGCTGGGCGAGCGCAACGGCGTCTACGCGACGAACGTCGAGCACAAGATGGGCCTCAAGGCCTCCAACACGTGCGAGATGACCTTCGGCGACCAGCACCCCGCCAAGGGCTGGCTGATCGGCGACAAGCACGACGGCATCCGCCAGATGTTCATGATCATCGAGTTCGCCCGGATGATGGTCGGCACGAAGGCCATCGCCACCCTCTCCACCGGCTACCTCAACGCGCTGGAGTACGCCAAGGAGCGCGTGCAGGGCCCGGACCTGGCCAACTTCATGGACAAGACCGCGCCCAAGGTCACCATCACGCACCACCCCGACGTGCGCCGCTCGCTCATGACGCAGAAGGCCTACGCCGAGGGCATGCGCGCCCTCGTGCTGTACACCGCCTCCGTCCAGGACGCGATCCAGCTCAAGCAGGCCGCGGGCGAGGACGCCTCCGCCGAGATCGGCCTGAACGACCTGCTCCTGCCGATCGTCAAGGGCTACGGCTCCGAGAAGTCCTACGAGCAGCTCGCCCAGTCGCTGCAGACCTTCGGCGGTTCCGGTTACCTCCAGGAATACCCGATCGAGCAGTACATCCGCGACGCCAAGATCGACACCCTGTACGAGGGCACCACGGCGATCCAGGGCCAGGACTTCTTCTTCCGGAAGATCGTCCGCGACCAGGGCGCCTCCCTGAACATCCTCTCCGAGACGATCAAGAAGTTCCTCGCCGAGGGCCCCGGCGGCGACGACCTGGCCCCCGCCCGCGACGCCCTCGCCAAGGCCGCCGTGGACCTGGAGGCCATCGTCGGCCAGATGATCGTCGACCTCACCGCCACCGGCGAGGACGTCAAGAACATCTACAAGGTCGGCCAGAACACCACCCGCCTGCTCATGGCCTCCGGTGACGTGGTCGTCGGCTACCTGCTCCTCAAGGGCGCGGCCGTGGCCGCCGAGAAGCTGGCCGGCGCCTCCGCCAAGGACGTGGCCTTCTACACCGGCAAGATCGCCGCCGCGAAGTTCTTCGCCGCCCAGGTCCTGCCGGGCGTCTCCGTCCAGCGCGCCCTGGCCGAGACCGTCGACAACTCCCTCATGGAGCTCGACGAGGCCGCCTTCTAGACCACGACCGGCGCCGCCCCGGCGGTCGGCGCACACGGTGGACGCACAGCGGCCGGGCCTTCCCGCACGGGGGCCCGGCCGCTGGCGTGCCCGGCCCCGTACCCGGCCCCCGGGCCCGGCCCCGTACCCCGCCCCCGTATCCCGCCCACCACCGCCGCCACCGGCGGCTTTCCGCGTTGTCGGTCGTTCATGGGACGCTCGTAGACATGAGTCCGCAGGAGCAGCACAGCAGCAGGGGGTATTCCGTCCCCACCGGGCGGCCGTACGCCCTCAAGGAGCTCCAGGCCAACGTGGGCGCCCTCGGCGACCGGATCACCGAGCTCTACGACGGCGCGCACCCCGCCGAGTACGACCCCGTCGCCGACGCCCTCTACATCGCCTTCCAGACGGCCGCCGGGCTCGCCCCCGCCAAGAGCTACACCGGCTGCCCCGAGCACCCCAACGGCGCCCTCGACCCCGAGGCCCCCGAGGGCTGGGGCCGCTGCCTGATCTGCAACGACCGCCGCCGCCTCGGCCGGCGCCTCCAGGGCGGCCGCCAGGCCGGTCCCGCCCCCGCGGGCGAGCAGCGCCGCCTCGGCTACCCCGTGCCCGATCCCCCGTACACCCTCGACGTGCTCCGCCGGTACCTGCGCACCATCGACGAGCAGCGCTTCCACCTCACCCTCGGCTCCCCCGACCAGGACTTCGTCCGGATCGCCGACGACCTGCACCGCGCCTTCATCGTCGCCCGCGAACTGTCCCGGCCGCGCAACGCCTCCGGATGCTCCGAACACCCCGGCGCGCCGATCGACCCCGATGCCCCTCCCGGCGAGGCCTGTATCTTCTGCGCCGGGCGCAAGAGACGCGCGCAGCGCCCGCCGCAGACCCCCGAGATGCTCCCGCGCATCCGCCGGGGCGAGCGTCGGCAATTGCAGCGCAGATTCGAGCGCCCACCGGGCTGAGAGCGCCGGGACGGCGGGGCGACCTGCCCCGACCCCTGACCCTCCGGCTATCCGCCGCAGTCCGGCCATGGCGAACACGACCGTCGTTAAGGTGAACCACATGAGCTCTCCCGCCCGCTTCGACCGCGGCCACACCGACGACCTGATGACCTTTCTGACGGCCAGTCCGTCGCCGTACCACGCCGTCGCCAACGCGGCCGAGCGGCTGGAGAAGGCAGGCTTCAGGCAGTTGTCGGAGCAGGACGCCTGGGACTCGGGCACGGGAGGCCGGTTCGTCCTCCGCGGCGGCGCGCTCATCGCCTGGTACGTGCCCGAGGGCGCGGCCGCACACACCCCCTTCCGGATCATCGGCGCGCACACCGACTCCCCCAACCTGCGGGTCAAGCCGGTACCGGACACCGGCTCGCAGGGCTGGCGGCAGGTCGCCGTGGAGATCTACGGGGGCACCCTGCTCAACACCTGGCTGGACCGGGACCTGGGCCTGGCCGGGCGCCTCTCCCTGCGGGACGGCACCGAGCGGCTCGTCAACGTGGACCGCGCGCTGCTGCGCGTCCCCCAACTCGCCGTGCACCTGGACCGGTCGGTGAACACCGACGGCCTCAAGCTCGACAAGCAGCGGCACATGCAGCCGATCTGGGGCCTCGGCGACGCCCGCGAGGGCGACCTGATCGCCTTCCTGGAAGAGGAAGAGGGCCTGCCGCAGGGCTCCGTGGCCGGCTGGGACCTGATGGTCCACTCCATCGAGCCGCCCGCCTACCTGGGCCGCGACCGCGAACTGCTCGCCGGGCCCCGCATGGACAACCTGCTGTCGGTGCACGCGGGCATCGCCGCGCTGGCCGCCGTCTCGACCAACACCGCGCTCGACCACATCCCGGTCCTGGCCGCCTTCGACCACGAGGAGAACGGCTCGCAGTCCGACACCGGCGCCGACGGCCCCCTGCTGGGCAACGTGCTGGAACGTTCTGTCTTCGCCCGTGGCGGCTCCTACGAGGACCGGGCCCGCGCCTTCGCCGGCACCATCTGCCTCTCCTCCGACACCGGGCACGCCGTGCACCCCAACTACTCCGAGCGCCACGACCCTTCGCACCACCCGCGCGCCAACGGCGGCCCGATCCTGAAGGTCAACGTCAACCAGCGGTACGCGACGGACGGCAGCGGCCGGGCCGTGTTCGCGGGTGCCTGCGAGCGCGCCRGCGTGCCGTGGCAGACGTTCGTCTCCAACAACTCCATGCCGTGCGGCACCACCATCGGCCCGATCACGGCCGCCCGCCACGGCATCCAGACGGTCGACATCGGCGTCGCGATCCTCTCGATGCACTCCGCCCGTGAACTGTGCGGCGCGGACGACCCGTTCCTCCTCGCCAACGCCCTGCTCGCCTTCCTGGAAGGCTGACCGGAGCGAGCGGCGGCCCCGGCTCCCCGCGGCACGACCGGCCGGTCGGCCGACCGGTGACCGGTGACCGGCGCTCACGGCGCGGGTCACCGGTCAACGGTCACCGGTCCCGGGTCCGCGGTCAGGCGTCCATGCCGGCGAGGACGAGCGGGAGGCGGGCGGCGCCGTCCGCGGCCACGCGGACGGGGACTCCCCAGTCCTGCTGGTGGACGTGGCAGGCCGGGTACTCGTTGGCGGGGTCGTCGTCACAGGAGGCCGCCATCGCCGACACGTGCAGGACGCCCTCTTTGACCTCCGGGTTCAGTACGAGGTCACGGAACAGGTCCGTGCCGGGTCCCTCGCCCTCCGCGAGGAGTTCCGGCGGGGTCGAGGAGACCAGCAGCCGGGTGGAGGGACCGTAACGGGTGTCCAGCTTCTGCCCGGCCGGGGCCTGGAAGACCACGTCGAGGCGGAGCGTGCCCGGGGCGACCTCGGTGGCGGCGCGCTGCGTCCGGTGGGCGACCGCGTCGACCCGTACGGCCTCCTCGGGCAGCCGCAGCCGGGTCAGCCGGTGCCGGGCGGACTCCACGACCACGATGTCCTCGCCGACGAGGACCGCGTCGCTGGGCTCGCGCAGGTCGGTGGCGAGGGTCGTCACCTGCCCGGTGGCCGGGTCGAACCGCCTCAGCGCGTGGTTGTACGTGTCGCAGACCGCGACCGAGCCGTCCGGCAGGGCGGTCACCCCGAGGGGGTGCTGGAGCAGGGCCTGGCCGGCGTCGCCGTCGCGGTGGCCGAAGTCGAACAGGCCGGTGCCGACGGCGGAACGGATCGCGTACCCGCCCTCCCCGTCGGGCTCCGCGTAGCGCAGGGCGCTGGTCTCGGAGTCGGCGATCCACAGCCGGTCCCCGGCGGCCGACAGCCCGGACGGCTGCGCGAACCAGGCCTCGGCGGCGGGGCCGTCGACGAGCCCCTCGTTGGTGGTACCGGCGGCCACCTGGACCGTGCCCGCCCCGGGGTCCCAGGTCCACAGCTGGTGCACCCCGGCCATGGCGATCCACACCCGGCCCTGCCACCAGGCCACGTCCCAGGGGGAGGACAGGTCGACCTCCAGGGCCGGCCCGGAGGTCGGGGACCCCTGCCACCACTGCCGTCCGGTGCCGGCGACGGTCTCGACGGCGCCGGTGGCGGGGTCGAAGGTGCGCAGCGCGTGGTTGACGGTGTCGGCGACCACGACCCGGCCGTCGGGCAGCAGGGCGAGCCCCTGCGGCTCGCTGAAGGCCTCCGGCCCGAAGCCCCGCTCCCCACTGCCGATCCGGCGCACGACGCTCTCCCCGTCCGGGGCCAGCTCCACCAGCTGGTGCCGCGTCGAGTCCGACACCAGCAGGTTCCCGTTCTCCAGCAGCAGCGCCTTGCCGGGGAACCGCAGGTCGGTCGCGACGGGCTCGGGCGCCACGTAGGGCCCGTCACCGCGCCGCAGGGTCCCCTTGGCCTCGTGCTCGGCCTCCAGCTCCTCGACGAGCCGCTCGATGGCGTGCGCGTGCCCCTCACCGGCGTGCTGCGCGACGACGTACCCCTCGGGGTCGATCACCACCAGCGTCGGCCAGGCCCGCACGGCGTACTGCTTCCAGGTGGCGAGCTCGGGGTCGTCGAGCACGGGGTGGTGCACCTGGTACCGCTCGACGGCGTCGACGACGGCCGCATGGTCGGCCTCGTGCACGAACTTCGGCGAGTGCACCCCGACGATCACGACGGTGTCGCGGTGCTTCTCCTCCAGCTCGCGCAGCTCGTCGAGGACGTGCAGGCAGTTGATGCAGCAGAAGGTCCAAAAATCCAAGATCAATACGCGACCTCGGAAGTCGGCGAGGGTGAGCTCCTTGCCTCCGGTATTGAGCCAGCCCCCCTTGCCGACCAGCTCAGGGGCACGGACACGGGCACGCTTGCGGGGCGCGGGCGCAGGGGTGGGCGCCGGGGCAGCATCGTTCATCCTTCAAGCTTGCCATCCGCCCGTGAACACGGGATCACGTCGCTGCGAAGCGGCTGCTCAGGCCTTCCCCGCCAGGCCGGTCTCCCAGGCCCATGCGGCGATGCCCACCCGGTTGCGCACCGCCAGCTTCGCCTGGATGTTGGCGACGTGGGTCTTGGCGGTGCCCGGCGAGATGAACAGCTCGGCGCCGACCTCGGCGTTGGTCAGTCCGCGTGCGACGAGCAGGGCGATCTCCCGCTCCCGCGCGGTCAGGGGGTCGGCGGCGGCGGTCCGCGGCTGCGGAGCGGGCTCCGGTACGGGCTGCGGCGCGGCCAGGCTGCGCAGCAGCCGGACCGTGAGCTGCGGACTGATCAGGGTGTCCCCGGCCATCGCCGCCCGTACGCCCTCGATCAGCAGGTTGGGACCCGACCGCTTCAGCAGGAAGCCGCAGGCACCGTTGCGCAGTGCGGTGTGCACGTAGTCGTCGAGGTCGAAGGTCGTGACGACGAGGACGCGGACGGGGTGCTCGGCGGTCGGGCCCGCCAGTAGCCGGGTCACCTCCAGGCCGTCCAGGCGCGGCATCCGGATGTCGGCGAGTACGACGTCGGGCCGCAGCGTACGGGCGAGCTCGACCGCTTCCGCACCGTCGGCGGCCTCCCCGACGACGGTCATGTCGGGCTGCGAGTCGAGGATGAGCCGGAAGCCGTTGCGTACGTCTTCCTGGTCGTCGGCTATCAGGATGCGGGTGGTCACGGGGTCATGATGCCGTGGCGTGCGGTCCGGTGGCGGGGAGGACCGCGGTCACGCGCCAGCCGTCCCGGTACGGCCCCGAGGCGAAGGTGCCGCCGAAGGCGCGGACGCGTTCGGCCAGCGCGAGCAGTCCACCGCCGTCCCCGGCTCCCCGTTCGCGGCGGGGGATCCCGGGCAGGTGCGCGGAGCGGCCGCGGCCGCCGTCGTTGGTCACGCTGACCTCGACGGTCGTACCGTCCGTGCTGAGCGCGACGCGCACACCGGCCGCTCCGGGCGCGTGCCGGCGGACGTTGGTGAGCGCCTCCACCACCACCCGGTGGACCGTGGCGGCTCCCTCGCGGGAGAGGGCCTCGGTGACGCCCGGAGCCAGGTCGAGTCGGGCCCGGACGTCTCCGGTCTCGCTGAACCGGTCGACCACCTCGCCGAGCCGGTCGGTGCCGGGGAGGACCGTACGGGCGCCGCCCGCGGCCTCGCCTTCGGCCGGGTCGCCGCCGTCGCCGTCGGTGTTCGGGTCGGCCGCGCGCAGCATCCGGACCGTACGGTCGATCGAGGCCAGTGCCGCGAGTCCGGCCCGCTCGATCCGCTCCAGCGCCCGGATCGCCGCCGCCGGATCGTGCGGGGCCACGAACCGGGCGGCCTGGGCCTGCACGACGATGCCGCTCACGTCGTGGGCGACGAAATCGTGCAGATCGTGGGCGAGTTCGAGCTGCTGGGCGCGGCGCGCGGCAAGGACCGCCTGTCTGCGGCGGTCCTCCATCAGACGGGGATAGCCGCCGACGACGACCGCGCCGACGATCGGCGCCGACCAGAAGGCGATCATGCCCAGGTACTCGAAGAAGGAGGAGTCCGGTACGAGCGGGACGGTCCATACGGCGACGGCCGCGGCGCCGAGCCCGCCGCCCGCCAGGAGCTGCCGCCGGGACGACCGGCGCACCGCCGCCGTGAGCAGCAGCAGTACCGCCCCCACGGCCACCAGGTGCCACACCGATCCTTCGGTCGTTCCGCGTCCGGGCCAGGCGAACGTGGCCACCAGCAGCAGCAGGCCGGCGGCGCCCGCGGCGGCCCCGGTCCACTCGTGCGACCGCGGCCGGCAGCCGAAGGTGGCGAGGGCGACTCCGACGGCCGCGAGCGCCGGCACCGGCCGTACGCCCAGGAAGAGTGCGGCGACACAACAGGCGACGGTCACGACACCGACGACGGCACGGTCCCGGTCCCGGTGTGACATGCCCCTGATCTTCACGCACACGACCTTAGGGGCTGCCGGGATCTAGGGCCTCTGCCGAACGGCATAGAGGCCCTGCCGGACCCCGGAGCGGATCTCCCCATCGGCCGATGGTCGCGGACCGTGYCGGCGACGGAGGCTGATGCCACACCGAAGAGCGGCCCGACCGGCCGCCGGAGCAGAGGAGTTCGTCATGTTGCGCAGCACCACCCTCCGTACATCCGTCGTCGGCATCGCCGCGCTGGCGGTCATCGGCGGCCTCGCGGCTTCCGCTTCCGCTTCCGGCCCCGCCTCCGCCCCGGCCTCCGCTTCCGTCTCGGACGGGGCGAAGAAGGCGCCGAAGGAATCGAGCCTCACCGGCTCCGCCAAGATGTTCCGCGCGGACGGCCAGCAGGTCCGCTTCTCCTTCGACGCACACGGCTTCGCACCGGCCGAGCCCGACGAGCCGGGCGCGCCGGCCGGCACCTCGCGCGGCACCTTCCGGTTCAGCCACTACTCCGCCGACGGCACGCAGGGCGCGTACGCCGAAGGCCGTGTCGACTGCCTGCTGACCGGCGGTCCGGTCGCGACCGCCACCGGCGTCATCACGCGCTCCGACCTGCCCGGCGCGATCGGCAAGCGCGTCGGCTTCACCGTCTACGACGGGAAGGGCGACGGGAGGAAGGACCGGGTCGGCTACAGCTGGGCCGTGGGCAGCATCCCCACGATGGAGGTGCCGAAGTGCCTGAGCGCCGCACCGTACGAGACCGTCGAGAGCGGCGACTTCAAGGTCGAGCACGTGCTGCCGCCCAACCCGTCGGGGAACTCGGAGTACGCGCAGGACGCGCAGGACGCGGGGACCAAGGAATGAGAACGGCCATGGAACGCGAACCGAGCCGACGGGTGGTGCGGCTCGCCCGCCTCGCCGCGCTCGCCCCGCTGCCCACGGGGCTGTGGCGGATCGCCGGGGCGTTCGGAGTGCCGCTCGGCTTCTCCGGGGGAGACGCGCTGGCGGACGTCAGGTTCGGCAGCGGTTTCTCGCTCTACATGATCGGCCTGAGCGTGTTCGCCGAGACGCTGGGCTTCCTCACCCTGGGCCTCGTCCAGCGGTGGGGCGAAGTCGCCCCGGGCTGGCTGCCGCTGATCGGCGGCAGGCGCGTCCCGCCGCTCGCCGCCGTGATCCCCGCCGGTCTGGGGGCCGCCGTGCTGACCCTGCTGGGGGTCATGGGGGCCATCGGCTGGAACGACCCGGGGAACATGGGTGCCCCCGGTTCCCCGACCGGTGTGGCCTACTGGGTGATGACCGCCTGCTACCTGCCCCTGGTGGCCTGGGGTCCGCTGCTGGCGGTGGTCACGGTGGCCTACCACCGCCGCCGCCGGAACCCCGCGCCCGGCCTCCGCCCCGTCACCGTCTGACGCCTGCTCCCACCGGTAGGACCCCGAGCGGGCAATGGGAGTTCGCCGTGCGGCGGGCCTCTGTCGCTACCCACGGTAACACCCTGCTCGCGCATCTAACCGGAACGGCGGCGCGTGCTAGTTTTTCGGGCCGTGGCGACGACAGAGCTGATATCCGGAACCGGCCCCGACGGGCAAGTGGCCGAAAGGGAGCGGGCCGCGCCCGTGCCCCTGCCCTCGCTCACCGGGCTGCGGTGGACCGCCGCGCTGATGGTGTTCCTCTACCACGTGCACATCGTGGAGTACTTCGGCGGGCGCGCCCAGGACCTCGTCACCTTCGCCTTCGGCGCGGGCAACAGCGGGGTGTCGTTCTTCTTCGTCCTCTCCGGTTTCGTCCTCGCCTGGTCCTCCGCCACGGCCCCCACGGGCCGGCGGATCCTGACGTTCTACCGGCGCCGGTTCGCCCGCGTGTACCCGCTGCACCTGGTCACCGTCGTCTTCGCGCTGGTCATGGCCGTGGTGTTCGCGCCGGACACGAAGCAGGGGCTGCGGCCGCTCGCCGCGAACCTGGCGCTCGTGCAGTCCTGGGTGCTGGAGATCCCCTACTTCCAGGGCCTGAACCCGGTCAGCTGGTCCCTGGCCTGCGAGGCGTTCTTCTACCTCTGCTTCCCGCTGCTGCTCTGGCCGCTGCGCCGCCTCGGCCCGCGCTCCGCCCGGGTGGTCGCCGGGCTCGCGCTCGCCGTCGTGGTGGCGGTCCCGACCGTCTGGGACCTCACCGGCGTTCCCGACGGCACGGTCTGGGCGCAGTACTTCTTCCCGCTCGTGCGGCTCCCCGAGTTCGTCCTCGGCATCGCCGTCGCCGAACTCGTGCGCTGCGGCCGCTGGCGCGGCCCGGGGCTGACGGCCTCCCTCGCCCTGGCCCTGGGCGGCTACTTCCTCAACTACCAGGCCGACTACGCCTTCCGCTCCGTCGCCTGCACCGTCGTCGGCTTCACCTGCCTGATCGCCGCCGCCGCGCAGGCCGACCTGAAGGGCGAGCCCTCGCCCTGGCGGGGCCGGATCAGCGTGAAGCTGGGCGAGGTCTCCTTCGCCTTCTACATGGTCCACATCCTGGTGATCCGGACCGGCGAGCACCTCTTCGGCGGCCACCCGAAGCTGCCCCTGTGGGACGGCGGCCTGCTGGTGCTCGCCCTCGCCTTCTCGGTGTCCCTGGCCCTGGCCTGGGCCCTGCACACCTGGGTGGAGGTCCCCGGACGGCGGCTCCTGCTCAGGCGGTGGCGAGGAACGAGCGCAGCGAGCCGGCCAGCGCCGTGACGAAGGACTCCCGGACCGGTTCCGGGAGCAGCTCCAGCGACAGGTAGGGGTTGAGGTCCTCCAGTTCGACGAGGAGCAGATCGCCGGAGGGGGCGCGGCAGGCGTCCACGCGCTGGATCCCGTGCGCGAGGGTGTTCCAGTCGACGAAGCGGCGGGCGAATTCCAGGTCGGCGGGGGTGGGCTCGTAGACCGTGAGCTCCCAGCGGCGCTCGGGGTCCGGGGCGTACAGGGCGTACTGGAAGGCGTCGTCGACGAAGTAGAAGGACACCTCGTAGGCGAAGTCGATGCGCGGCTGGATCAGGATCTCCCCCGCCGGTCCGGACGGCTCGGCGGTGAAGGTGAGGCCGATGGAGTCGGCGCCCCGCTTGGGCTTGACCGCGTACGAGGGGACGCGCGGCAGCAGGTGCAGGTCGGCCGGGTCGTCGATGGTGGGGATCACCGGGTACCCGGCGGCGGTCAGGTCGAGGAGGTACTGCTTCCCGGCCATGTCGGCGCGGCCGGTGAGCGGGTTGTAGACGCGGGTTCCGGTGGCGAGCGCGGTGGCGCGGAAGGCGTCGTAGGCCTGCTGGTAGTGCAGGACCGGGCCGCTGTTGCGGACGATCACGGCGTCGAAGCCGGGCATCAGGGCCGCGGCGTCCAGCGGGTGGCACAGGGCCAGCGGGAAGTGCTCGCGCAGGCGGGCGGTGAGGAATATGTCCTCGTCGCCGTAGCGGCGGCCGCGGGCCGGGTACGCCAGGTCGGTCACGTAGAGAAGAGGCATGGCGGCAACCTATCGCGGGCAACGATCAGCGCATGAAATACCTCGTACGGGACAAACTGCTGGCCATCGGGGACGACTACTGGATCGAGGACGAGGACGGCCGGCACGCCTTCCTCGTCGACGGGAAGGCGCTGCGCTTCCGCGACACCCTGGAGCTGAAGGACCGCGACGGCCGGATCCTGATCACCCTGCGGGCGAAGCTGTTCTCGCTGCGCGACGCGATGACCCTGGAACGGGACGAGCTGCGGCTCGCGGTGATCCGCCGCAAGCGGCTCTCCCTGCTGCGCAACCACTTCCTGGTGACCCTGGCCGACGGCACGGAACTCGACGTCAGCGGGCGGATCCTGGACCGCGAGTTCAAGGTCGAGTACGACGGCGAGCTGCTCGCGCTGATCTCCCGCCAGTGGTACCGGATCCGGGAGACCTACGCCGTCGACGTGGTCCGGGAGGACGCGGATCCGGCGCTGCTCATCGCGGTCGCCGTGTGCGTGATCCGGATGGCCGAAAAGGAGCGGGAGGGCCCGGACCCCGAAGGGTGAGGTGGCCTTTCCGCGGGGACGCTCCGGACCACGGGGGACCACCCGTCACCAGGAGGCGACCATGGCGACCCTGCCGGAGCGCGGCGACGACCGCGGGTACCAGCTGCTGACCCCCGACTTCTTCCGCGACCCGTATCCCGTCTACGCGCGGATGCGGGAAGCGGACCCCGTCCACTTCCACGCCCCGCTGAACGCCTGGCTGCTGAGCCGCTACGAGGACGTCGACTTCCTGCTGCGCGACCGGCGCACCTCCGCCGACCGGGTCGGCCCGCTGCTCGCCGAGGCCCCGCGGGAGTTACGCGGGGAGGCGGCGCTGCTGGGCCGGTTCCTGGGCGACTGGATGATCTTCGCCGACGCGCCGGAACACACCCGGCTGCGGGCGCTGATGACCCGCACGTTCTCGGCGCGCAGCATCGCGGGGCTGCGCGACTTCACCGCGCGCACCTGCGCCGGGCTGCTGGACGCGGCCGCCGCGAAGGGGGAGTTCGATCTGATCGCGGAGGTGGCGATGGCGCTGCCGCTGCGGGTCATCGGGCACGTCCTGGGCATCCGGCCGCAGGACCTGGACGACTTCCGGCAGTGGTCGGCGGACCTGATGGCCGTGCCGATGATGAGCGGGGAGCCCCGGCAGCGGTACGCGCGGGCGGTCGCCGCCGTCCACTGCCTGGAGGAGCTGTGCGGGGAACTGATCGCGCGGCGGCGGGGCCGGCCGGTCGCCGACCTGCTGGGGCACCTGGTCGCCGCCGAGGTCGACGGGCAGTCGCTGACCGACGAGGAACTCGTGGCGTGCTGCGCGCTGCTCGTGATCGCCGGGCACGAGACCACCGCCTGTGCCATCGCCAACGCGGTGCTCGCGCTGCTGGAGCACCCCGACCAGCTGGCGGCGCTGCGCGTGGACCCGGCTCGGCGGGTGGGGCCGGCCTTCGAGGAGTCGCTGCGGTGGAACAGCCTGTCGGGGTGGATGGGCCGGACCACCACCGCCGACGTGGCGGTGCGGGGCCGGCTGATCCCGGCGGGCAGCCTGGTCTTCGGGCTGACCGGCTCCGCGAACCGGGACGAGCGGGCCTACGAGCACCCCGACCGCTTCGACATCGGCCGGCCGGTGGCCGCGACCCGGCGCCACCTCACCTTCGGGCACGGGCTGCACATGTGCCTGGGCGCGGCGCTGGCCCGGATGGAGGCGGGGGTGTGCCTGGAGCAGCTGGTGACGCGGCTGCCGGGCCTGCGCCTGGCGGTGCCGGCCCCGGAGCTGGAGTGGCTCCAGGGCCTGGCCCTGCGCGGCCCGGCGGCCCTTCCGGTGCGGGTCGGCTAGGGGGTGTCTGACGGATGTCCGTGGGGAAGGAGCGGCGCCCGGTGCGTGCTCTCGGCGTGCCGACCGGAAGCCCGCGTACTGGACGTACTTGAGCTTTCGGTCGGTGCGGCGAGAGTGCGTGC